>NZ_JBHXTE010000026.1:0-115183 GCF_042677545.1 Streptomyces sp. NPDC127108
GCACCGCACCGCGCGGTGCGGTGCCCCGGGCCGGTAACGGCGGGTTGTCACCGGCCTGCTCGGGCGTCCGGTACCGTCGCCTGATCAAATTCAGGCGGCTCGGCTGACGTCGAGTCGTTCGGGCGACGGCTCGTATCCAGCGGCCTTGTAGGCGGCGACGGCGGCAGCGTTCGAGCTCGGTGTGCTGACGAGTGCGCTGGATGCGCCCAGTTCACGCAGCGCCGCCGCAGCGGCGACGCTGATCGCCGTCCCGTAGCCGCGCCCGCGATGGTCGGCGTGCACGCCCACCGGCTCCAGCAGGCCGGGCTTGCCCGGCCCGGCCGACCAGACCGTCGCCGCGGCCACCGCGTTGTCCTGGTCGTCGTATCCGATCAGGCAGCGGGCGTCGGCGTAGACCGGTCCGGCCGCGAGGACGTGCCAGATCTCCTCGGTGAACCTCGGGCTGCCGAACGCCGAGCGGTGCACTGCGGTCCGTACCCCCGCCGTCTCCGGACCGGCCACCTCGATCCGCAGGCCGGAGTCCTGCACCGGCTCGGAGAGGTCGTGGCGCAGCGGCGTCCACGGCTCGTCCAGATTCCAGCCCGCCTCCAAGAGGACCTCGCGGAGCAGGGCGCCGTCGGGGATTTCGAGGCCGACCTTCCCGGGCGGCAGGACCCCGCGTCCCGGATCATTGAGGTCCGCCAGCAGTTGGCGCGCCAGATCACCGTCCTGTCGCAGGTCCGGCGCGGTCGTCAGGCGCAGCACATCGGGGCCGTCCAGGTATCCAACGGCGATGATCCGTCCGTCCACGCTCCAGGTGCGGACGTCCGCAGCCAGCCTCTCCGCGCCGAGCGCCCAGGCCCAGCCGAGGTCTCCCGGATGGAGTTGCAGCGGCGTGTGGTCGTCCTGCCACACGCGGAGGGCATCCACGGCCCTGGTCAGCCCGTCGACGCCGGGCTCGTTCAGAACGATCGTCATGTCCCGCATCTCACACCATCGCGGCGATCGGCCACACCTGGTTTTGCTCGGCCAGTCAGATCGCCAGGACAGGCCCTAGTCCTGGCGGGCGGTTGTCGCCCCCTCGCTGTCGCCTCGTACCGACTTCTCAAGGAGCGTGAAGGACTTCGGCGTACCGCCCGGCTGTGGTTTGCCTTCCTTGTGGCCGACGACCCGGTAGCCGGAGTCGAGGTAGTAGGCGCGCAGGCGGGTGTTGCCGGACAGGCAGTCCAGGCGCACGAGTGTCCGGCCGGCGTCGGCGACGCGGCGCTCCGCGGCGTGCAGGAGATGGCCTCCGGTGCCGGACGGAACCCTGCCGTGGTCGACCATCAGCCGGTGCACGTAGCCGGCCGTGGGCGGCTGGGGTCCCCAGGCGTCCTCGTCCTGCCACCACAGCTCCCAGGCGCCGATCACCTGACCGGAGGCCTCCGCGAGCCATATCTCCCCGTGCTTCATGATCTTGCGGAAGTGGTCCGTGCCGAGTTCGCCGGGCTGCCACTGGCCGGTGACGCCTTGGGCGATCATCCAGCGGGCGGCGTCGTCACGCAGTCGGACGAGAGTGGCGAGGTCGGTGTCGTCGGCGAGGCGGAAGCGGAGATCGTTCACGCCGCGATCTTCGCACGGGCGTTCATCTGCCTTCTGCTGTGCGGGTCTTCGGCTCGGTTGTTCGACCGGCGTCCGCTCTGGCGTGTGGTCAGGTCTGGTGCAGGGCGCGTTCGATCGCGCGGCGGGCCCGGTCGGCGGCCGTCTTGTCGTGCTGGAGTTGCATGGCGGCGTTCAGCGCCAGTCCGGCGGCGACGATTTCGAACAGCGCCTGGTCGACGTCGAACCCGGCGGGAAGCTCGCCGTTGTCCACCGCCGAGGCCAGGTCCGTGCGCAGTTGGTGGCGCCAGCGTGACCAGACTTCGGCGACCGCGTCGCGGACCCGGCCGGGGCGACCGTCGTACTCGCTGAGTGCCGCGGTCATCAGGCAGCCACCGGGGAGCAGTGGAGCTTCCAGGTAGTCCACGGAGTTCGCGCACACCGCGCGCAGCCGCCGCAGGCCCGGCGGCTCGGTCAGCGTGGGCTCGACCACCTGGTGCCAGAAGTCCACGAACGCCTTGTCCAGGGTGGAGATCTGCAGCGTCTCCTTCGTGCCGAAGTGCTTGTGCACCCCCGACTTGCTCATCTCCAGCTCCTCGGCGAGACGGCCGATGGTGATGCCGTCCAGCCCTTCCTCGGAGGCGATCTCGGCGGCGCGGCTGAGGATCCGGCCCCTGGTGGCCTGTGCCTCGGCCGCTGAGCGTCGTGGTGACATGCGCCAACGATAGCGTACGCGCGTACGCTATTGATTTGGAGAACGCTCGTACGCTAAATTCCGTGTCGCTCACCGGAGCGAAGACGAAGGAGTACGAGATGCGGGTACGACGACTGGGCTGGGCCGGGCTGGAGATCGAGGCGGGCGACGGCAGGCGACTGCTGATCGACTACGTGCGGGACCTCTCACCGCTGTTCACCGGATGGAAGCCTGACAAGGGCCTGGCGGAGCCGAGCGGGAAGGCCGCCGCCGCACTGGTCACCCACCTGCACCGGGACCACACCGACGCCTCGGCCCTCGCCGACGCGCTGGTGCCGGGGGCGCCCGTGCTGCGGCCGGCACCCGGCCACGGCGACGAGACGGACAACGTGACGACGCTGCTGGCCGAGCGCGAGCTGGCCCTGCACCGGCTGGCCGCCGAGGCTGTGGACGCCTGGGCCACCCGCGACATCGGGCCGTTCCGCGTCACCGCGGTGCCCGCCGTCGACGGCCTTGGCGACCCACAGCTGAACTGGGTGGTCGAGGCCGACGGGCAGCGGGTCTTCCACGGCGGCGACACGATGTTCCACGGCTCCTGGTGGCTCGTCGCGCGCCGGTTCAGCCCGTTCGACGCGGTCTTCCTGCCCGCGAACGGCCCCGTGGTCGACGCACCGCACCTGCAGCCGCCGAGCCCGTTGCCCGCCGCGATGGACCCGGAGCAGGCCGCCGCGGCAGCGGAGATCCTCGACGCCCGGTACGCGGTGCCGATCCACTACGAGCCGGAACAGCCCGACAAGATCGCGGGCTACACCGAAGTCCTCGACCCGGAGAACGAGTTCCGCGCGCACGCCGGGCCGCGCGCACGCGTCCTGGCCGTGGGGGAGTGGCTGGACCTGGCCACATGATCGGAAGCCCGGCGAGGCAGGGCTGCGCCCCGGTTCAGAGGAAGGCGCGCGGCAGGCGAGGCGGGACGGGGGCCTAGTAGGGGCCGTTGACGTTGTCGATCGAGCCGTAGCGGTCGGCCGCGTAGTTGCAGGCGGCGGTGATGTTGGCGACGGGGTCGAAGCTGTCCATCGACGTGCCGGGCAGGCGGTAGGCGGCGAAGGTCGGGTCGATGACCTGCAGGAGGCCCTTGGACGGGGTTCCCGCGGCGGCGTTGGAGTCCCAGTTGTTGGTGGCCAGCGGGTTGCCTGAGGACTCGCGCATGATGTTGCGGTGGATGCCCTCGTAGGAGGCGGGGATGCCGTGCTGGGCCAGGATGTCGAGCGACTCCTTGATCCAGCCGTCGAGGTCGTTGGTGTACGCCTTCGGGGCCGGGGCGGCGGCGGGCTCGGCGGCGAGCGTGCCGTCACGCTCGGAGCGGTCCGCCCGCCCGTCGGCGGTGTCCGGCTTCTGCGCGGGCTTGGCAGGGTTCTTGCCGCCGAGGGTGAGCTTGAGGCCGGGGCGGATCATCCCCGGGTCGTCGCCCAGAACGCTCCGGTTGTCCTGGTAGAGCTTCTTCCAGCCGCCGCTCACGGAGTGCTCGCGGGCGATCGTGGAAAGAGAGTCACCCGCGGCGACCACATAGGTCTTGGGCGCCGCGGCGGGCTGGGCGGCCGTGCCGGCCTGTGCGGCGGCGGTGGCGTCGGCCGCGCCGAGCACCGGGAGCGCGAGCACGGCCCCGCCGGTGCCCGCGACGGCGATGCCCCGGGCGAGCGGGCTGGACTTGGGGCGGCGGTGCTTTCCCCTTGCAGGCATGACGAATTCCTCTCCGTCGCCTGCGAGGTGAGCTGTCGGGTTCGGACGGGAGATGTCCGGCCGCACATGCGAGTGCGACTTCACCCCGAGCCGTTCCGGAATCCGGACCGGCGTCTTACCTGGGTCCCCCGCTCCTGCCATGCGAAGTGAGTGAGTGGGTGGGAGTGTTTCCGGACAGCGGCAGGATTCGGCGTTCCATCCGGATTGACGGCGACGTTAAGCGAGAAAACGCGGACGGAACAAGACCGGAAATCAAACGGGAAATCAGCGAAGCTCATCCCGGAGATCCACAACCTCTCGCACGCTTTGATCAAAAACCCCAACTTTCTTTGCGTGGAACGGAAGTGCGTTCCACGACTCCCGGCGGGGCGCAGCCGCCCCCGGCCGACCGGCGTGACCCATTTCACTGAATGGAGTGCGGGCCGGAACGTGTCTCGACGGCGCAGCAGAGCGTGCTATTCCGCCCAAGTGCCACACAATGCAGGGAGCACTTCGTGTACGCCATCAATGGCGCGAGAAAGTGAATTCCGGAGCAAAGTCGGACAAACCCTAAAGGTCTGCTTGGTCGCACACCGCTGCTGGTGAGCTGGCAAGGACGCTGATGCCTGCAGCTGGAGCCTTACGCCCACGAGGCCAAGATCTAGCCGTTCGCCCCGGACGCCCACGCTCCTAGGGGCGCCCGCAAGCAGCACCGGCGACCGCGCGTAGCCAGTTTGTCTACCGGCACGAACGGGGGCTGTGAGAAAACCGGCCGTCCGCTGAAATGCCTGAGGCACGGCCTGAACCACCCGCTGCCGACGAGGGCGGGGGTGTGCGCAGTGGCGCCGTGACTCAGCTTCAACTCACGGACGGAGAAACCGTCATGAAGCGAACGGAGAACTTCTCATGAAGCGCAAGATCGCCAAGACACTCGGCACATTGTCGCTGGCGGCGACAACTGTACTGAGTGCAGCCGCAACTGCTCCTGCCGCGGCCCGAGGTGGTACGCCCACCCCGGATCTGGCATTCGCTACTCCGGTTTCTGCAGTAGACACCGAGACACCGGAAACCGACATCCAGGCGAACAGGGGTGCCAATGCGGGAATCAGCAACTCGTGGGGATTCGTCAAGTTCTACCACCGGGGCGACGTGTGGCACATCTACGACGCGGACGCCGACGGATACTGCGTCGTGCAGCACGTGAGGTGGCGTCAGGACGGGCGCTACCGGGCGTACTACCGCCGTGCGTGCGGCAAAGGGACCAATAAATCAGGTGTGTTCAATATCCGTGAGGGAAAGCGGGTCAGGCTGAGTATCTGCCTGGCCCGCAAGGGGCATCCGATCGCCAGGTGCAGCAGCGGCCACGCCTACGGCAGGGCCTGATCGGACCCGCGCCCAAAGACCGTCCCGTAACTGCCCCGGCAGGGGCGGCCCAGGGGGCAGCCCGTGGTGAGACGGCCGACGCGTCGGCACTGCGAGCCCCGCAGGTGCAGTTCATGGACGCTTCGTATGACGACCTGTGGCCCGGTCGGCGGCGTGCGGCCGGGAATTCCCCGGCAGCGTGAGTGAGCGGCCGACGTCGGGGGAGTGGTGAACACCGCGCATGCCGTGACGGGTGCTGCCGCTGTGCTCCCCCCCGGGGGGGGGCTCAGTCCGCGATCCAGTTGCCGTGGAACCCTTCCGGCACGCGGGCGGGGAGGTGCACCGTCGCCACCGGTTTCCGCAGGTCGGTGGCGTCCAGGATCACCAGATCGCTTCCGTCGCGTGCGCGGTCGTAGACGTACGCGATGAGCCAGTTCGGGGGCGCGAACACGGCTTCGGAGGGACGATATCCCTCGCCGGGCTCGAACGCGGTCGAACCGCCCGCGTGGAGGTCGTACCGCACGATCGCGTCGCGCCCGGTGACGTGGCCGTACCGGACATCGAGGCCCGCGAACCGGTCGTCGATGCGCGGGAATTCAACCGGGCGGTCGTCGATCTGCTCCTCGCGGACACCTCCCGTACGCAGGTCGATCGTCCACCGCCACAGGACCGAGGGCGACTCCAGGGCCTCGCTCCACGACAGCCGGGGATGCCGCACCGCGTGCAGCACGATCGCGTCCCCCGCGTCGTGTGCGTTGAGCGTGTGGAGCACGACGCACGGGTCGATCGGGAACCAGCGCACCCGGGCGCGCGGGTCGTGCCGTGGCAGCACACCGATCCGCGCCTGGAAGCCCTCGTCCCATTCGTAGGGCATGCCGGGACCGGGAGCGAACACCATCGGCATTTCCAGGAACACCACGTGACGGCTGGTGATCGCGAAGTCGTGCATCATCGTGGGGCCTTGTACGTCGATCGACCGCGACAGCACCAACTCGCCGCGTGCGTCCGCACGGTGGTAGGTCAGATACGGCTCCTGCCAGTCGTAGCCGAAGAAGTGCAGCTCGCCGGTCTCCGGGCAGATCTTCGGGTGCGCGGTCATCGCCGTGGTGAGCTTGCCGTTGAAGTCGTAGGGCCCGACGGTCTCCAGTTCGTGCGTCACCTCGTACGGCAGCGCGCTCTCGACGAGCGCGAGGGTCTTCCCGGCATGGTTCACGACATGCGTGTTCGCCACCGACGCCGTCCGGTCCGCCGTGCCGTCCTCCCGGTACTCCTGGACCGCCGGGTCCTCGAAGCTGCGGGTGCGGACCCAGCGGTTGCGGTACCAGGCGGCCCGCCCGTTCTCCAGCCGGACCCCGTGGATCATCCCGTCACCGACGAACCAGTGCGCGGACTCCTCGCGCGGGTTCGGCCCGTTGCGCAGGTACCAGCCGTTCAGCTCGGGCGGTATCGCCCCGGTGACGGGCAGGTCGTACGCGGTCAGCTCGTCGTGGACGGAGGCGTAGTTCCCCTTGAGATGGAAGGTGGTCGTAGCCATGGGACCTCCTGACATGTCAATGTTGACATGTCAAAACTAGAAGGTCTGGATTCGACCTGTCAACAATGGAAGGTAGAGTTCACGCATGAGCCTTCGACATGCCGTCCTCGGCCTGCTGTCCGAGGAGCCCGGCAGCGGCTGGGACCTGATGCAGAAGTTCGACAACTCGCTTCGCCACGCGTGGGCGGCCACCCAGAGCCAGGTCTACGGCGAGCTGGCCAAGCTCGCCGACACGGGACTGATCGCAGTGATCGAGGAGGGACCGCGGGGCCGGAAGGTCTACGAGATCACCGAGGACGGCCGCGTCGAACTGCGGCGCTGGATGATCGACGTGGCACCTCGCCCCCGACGCGACGACCTGATCCTGCGCGTGTTCTTCCTCAACGCCATCAGCCCGGCCGAGGCCCGCGAGTTCTTGGGTCACATCGCGAAGGCGGCCGACGAACGGCACGAGGAGCTGCGCGAGGTGCGCGACCAGACCGACTGGAGCGACGACGCGCTGTCGGTCTACGGCGCGTTGGCGCTGGAGTGGGGCCTCCGCTTCGAGGCCATGCACCGGGACTGGGCCGAGTGGGCCCGGACGAAGCTGGTGGAGCAATAGCCGAGCACGGGAATGGTCACGAGTTTCCGCAGCGCCGCGCATGACAGCAGGCCGATCATGCTCACCGCCCTGGCGGCCGCCGACCGGCGCGCAAGAAGCTGAGAACCCGTCCTTGAACCTCTCGGGTGAGGCTCGTGAGGTGGGTGCGCATCTTCCACCTGGACCAAGTCCGATTCCTTCTTGCGAGGTGGTCTTGCGCGCGCAACTGGTACGCGGAGAATCGCAGGATGGACGCAGGTACCGCAGCGGTTATGGGCGCTCTAGCTGGTTCCGTTGGGACGATCGGAGCCTCCTTCACCATCGGGCGGGCTCAGCGTGAAGGCGCACGGATAGCAGCTCGCTCTGAGCATCGCCGAGCCCGCATAGAGTCCCGCCACAGCAGCTATAGGTCCTTGATGATTGCAGCGGTGGCCGTGTTCACCCATGCCCGTGACCTGCCAGAGGTGGCGGAAGACGCACTAGGAGTCATCACTCCCGAATTTGCTGCCGACTGCGAACGCCTACGCGATCATTACGGCGCTGTTCGCATCGAGGTGTCCCTCGCTGGCCCTGCGATGGTGTCGAAAGTCGCCTTGGAATTGGAGGATCACGTGTACCGCCTGGCAATAGCAGCGCGCTCCGTTGCCGATGGTGCTGCGGACCCATCTGAGGAAGTTCGTCGAACAGCGCTGGAGAGGGCTCGTACGGCATATTTGCAAATGAACTATATGAGTGACTCGATGCTTCGCCTCACCGAGCTAACCCGTCTCGCTCTCGAGGATGATGGAAGCAACCGAAGGCTTCGCGAGAAGCCCGATTTGAACCGCCCGTAGCCGTCTCAGACGGCTCCAACGGGTCCTCCGGCGCAGCGAACGATGGCAAGCCGGGTGGCGGCTCGTCGACGACGGCCAGGGCAAGGTCCACAACATCGTCGAGTCACGAGCCGCACGAAGGGCTTGAATCGTCAGCACGCCAGTCGCGGGGTTCATGTGCAAGACCTTTCCAGGTTCAAGGACAGGTTCTGAGAGCTGGGCTTGAGGCTGCCGCAGCGGAAGCCTCTACCGTCCTGAGCAGGGCCGGAGATTCCGGCCCGGTGAAGCACGCGTGAGGGAGGCGGCGATGGCCTGGCCGATCGCGGAGGTCGCCCGGATGTCGGGCGTGACGGCCCGGACACTACGGCACTACGACGAGATCGACCTGCTGCCGCCGGCCTGGATCGGGGCGAACGGCCACCGCTACTACGAGGAGCGTCAACTGCTGCGGCTGCAGCAGGTTCTCGTGCTGCGGACGCTGGGCCTGGGGCTGCCCGAGATCGGCCGGATCCTGGCCGCGCAGGTCGACGAGCTGGAGGCCCTGCGGGGCCATCACCGTCGGCTGCTCGCCGAGCGCGACCGGCTCGACGCCCTGGCCGGCACCGTCTCCCGCACGATCACCGAACTGGAGCAGTCCAGGAAGGACGGCACAGACATGATCGGCATCAGCCGGCCGGAGAACCTGTTCGAGGGCATCCGGTCCACCCAGTGCATGAAGGTCCTGCACGGTTTCCCGGAGCTGGTCGGGGCCGTCGAGCGGCACACCGCGGCGCTGAGCAAGGACGAGATCGAGGCCGACGAGCGCGAGCGCACGGCGCAGATGATCCGGCTGGCCGAGCTGTTGGCCACCGGCCGGCCCGCCGACGCCGACGCGGTGCAGGCCGAGATCGACGCCCAGTACCGGACGTTGGCCCGGAGCCGGGCAGCCACCGCCGAGGAGTACCTCGCGATCGGGCGCTGCTGCGTGGAGAACGAGCACTGGCGCGCGGCGTACGAGTCGATCGCGCCGGGCCTGGCCGCGTACCAGCGGGCCGCCATCGAGGCGTACGCCGCAACTCGGCTGCGCTGAGCCGGGACCGGGCCGCCGCCACGGGGGTGCGGCGGCCCGATCCATGTGCACGGCAGGGCGGCCGGCGACCGGGCGACCTCGTCCTGTGTTCCGATCTCATCGCGGCGCAGGACGCGCGAAGCGGGCCCGGACATCCCCCTTCGTGTCCGGACCCGCGACCATCGACGGTCAGATCAGCACCTGCCGCCGACCCGGCCGTTGCGGACCTTCACCAGCTTTCCCGGATAGTTCCAGGTCACCTTCTTGGAGCTGCGCTTCTTCACGCTCACGCACCGGTCCGGATTGCTCTTGATCTCCAGGTGGTAGGTGAACTTGCGGCCGCACCTGTTCTTGAGGGTGAGCTTGTCGGTATAGCCCCAGGTGTTCAGCTTCCCGTGCCGCGCGCAGCGGCGTACCTTCCCGCTCCCGCGCTTCTTCCACGGGATGCTCGACCGGAGTTCGGTCTGGGCGGACACCGACTGCTGGCCAGAAGACTTGACGTCACCCGCTGCCGGAGCCGGCGCGGACGTCCCGACTCGATCCGCGGCAGGTGCCGCAGGGGCAGTCGGTGCCGCGCCCAGCATGACCGCCGTGCTCAGTGATGCCGCGCCGAGCGATACGGCGAGCTTGTGCCTCATACGAGGTCTCCGTCCTTGAGTGGGAACTGAGCCGGCGCCGCCTCCCCTCCGACCGCGTTCATCGGTGATGGCGCCGACCGTGCCCAAGTGATTTCAGTGGCCGGTTCGTTGTCTCGCAGCCCGTGTCCGTGCAGGTAGACAAAAGACGGGTAGTCGGGTCGGGGCCGGGAGTTGGCTCGCGGGTGCCTTCTCGGACTGGGGTCGCTGTGCTGGGGTGGGCAGCCGTACGTCGACGGGGAGGCTGAGCTGGGTGGGACGCCGAGAGAAACCGATCGATCCCGGGGCGGGGCCGGTGGAGCGTTTCGCCTTCGCGTTGCGCAAACTGCGTGGGGAGGCAGGAACTCCGACCTACCGGGCGATGGCCGAGACGGCGGAGTACTCGGTCGCCGCACTGGCACGCGCGGCGGCGGGGGAGACGCTGCCGTCCCTGCCCTTGACGCGGGCCTACGTGACGGCGTGCGGCGGGGACCTGGCCGACTGGGAGCGGCGCTGGCACGCGGCCCGCGACGAGGAGGAGCGGGCCGTTCGGTCCAGGGCCATGGACGAGGAACCGGCGGATTCGCCCTACCGCGGTCTGGCCCGGTTCGACCCCGGCGATCAGGCGCGGTTCTTCGGCCGCGCCCGACTGGTGGATCAGCTCACCGCCCTGGCCGAGGCCCGCCGGTGCCTCGTGGTCCTCGGAGCCTCGGGCAGCGGCAAGTCCTCTCTCCTGCGCGCGGGCCTCATCCCCCGATTGCAGAACACCAAGGACCCGGCACTGCGCCCGGCGGCGATCCGCATCCTCACCCCCGGCCCGCGGCCGGTGCACGATCACGAGGCCTTGTTCGTCCCGTCCGGGGGAGGGGGAGACACGTGGCTGATGGTGGACCAGTTCGAGGAGACCTTCACCCTGTGCCACGATGCGGCACAGCGGCGGGAGTTCGTCAGCCTGCTGCTGTCGGCCCAGGAACCCGGGAGCCGACTGCGGGTGGTGCTCGCGGTACGGGCGGACTTCTACGCGCGCTGCCTGGAGCACGAAGGTCTTGCCGGGGTCTTGGGAGAGGCGAGCCTGCCCGTCGGCCCCATGACACCGGACGAACTGCGTGACGTCATCGTCAAACCCGCGGCCGCCGAAGGACTGATCGTGGAGAGGGCGTTGACCGCCCGCCTCATCGAGGAGACGGACGGGGAACCCGGCGGACTGCCGCTCCTCTCGCACACGCTCCTGGAGACCTGGCGCCGCCGCCGCGGCCGTGCCCTCACCCTGGAGGGCTACGAAGCCGCCGGCGGCATCCACGGCGCCATCGCCCAGACCGCCGAGGACCTCTACACCCGACTCTCCCCGCCCCAGGCCGAGACGGCCCGCCGTACCCTGCTGCGCCTGATCACCCCGGGTGAAGGCTCACCGGACACCCGCCGACCCGTCGACCGGGCGGAGCTCGCCACCGCCGACGGCACGGAGCCAGATCTCGAGACCGTGCTGAACCCTCTGGCCCGCGCCCGGCTGGTCACCCTCGACGACACTGCCGTCGAGATCGCCCATGAAGCCCTCATCACCGCCTGGCCGAGGCTGCGCCGGTGGATCGAGGAGGACCGCGACACCCTGCGCACGCTGCGTCGGCTCACCGAGGCCACCCACGTCTGGAGCGACCTCGACCACGATCCTGGTGCGCTGTACCGGGGGACCCGCCTGGCCGCGGCCGAGGAAGCCTTCGCCACCCCCGACGCCAGAAGCCATCTCACCCCGCGGGAACGGGACTTCCTCACCGCGAGCAGCACCGCCCGTGACCGCGAACAGCGCGCTGCGGCACGCATCACCCGGCGCCTGCGCCAGTTCACCGGCGCGCTGTCCGTCCTGCTCGTCCTCGCCCTCACCGCGGGCGTGATCGCGTGGGACCAGTACCGGAGCAGTGAGCAACAGCGGCACGAGGCGGTGAAGGCTCGGCAGACGGCCCAGTCCCGGCAGTACGCCGCACAGGCGGGTGAGCTGCGCGACCAGCAGCCCGAGGCGGCGGCGCTGACCGCGCTGAAGGGCTACCAGGTCGCGCCCACCGTCGAAGCCAGGGGCAGCCTGCTCAGCGCGCACGCCGCCTACCGGGCCAATCAACTCACCGGCCACGCCGCGGAGGTGCTCGCGGTGGCCTATTCACCGGACGGCCGCGTGATCGCCACCGGCAGCGCGGACCGCACGGTCAAGTTGTGGGACGCGGCCGACCACCAGCTGCTCGGCACACTCACCGGTCACGTCGACAAGGTGTACGCGCTCGCCTTCAGCCCCGACGGGCGCACGCTGGCCACCGCCGGTGACGACCGCGTCGTACGGCTGTGGGATCTGCGGACCCGCCGCACCACCGCCACCTTCACCGGGCTCAAGAGCCGGGTGACGTCCATGGCGTTCTCCGCGGACGGCCGGACCTTGGCCAGCGGCAACGGGAAGAGCGCGGTACGGATGTGGGACGTGAAGTCCCGGCGCACGGTCGGCGACCTCACCGGGCACACCGGGTATGTGGTGGCGGTGGCCTTCTCACCCGACGGCCGCTTCCTGGCCAGTGCCGGAGAGGACTCCACCATCCGGCTGTGGGACATGAGGACGCGGCGGACCACCGCCGTGCTCACCGGCCACCAGCAGTCGGCCATCGCGCTCGCCTTCAGCCCCGATGGCCGCACCCTCGCCAGCGGGGCCACTGACAGGACCGTGCGGCTGTGGGACGTGGCCGCCCGCCGCACCACCGCCACTCTCGCCACCGGCGCCAACGCGTTGGCGTTCGCGTCCGACGGCCGCACCTTGGCCGCCGGCAGCGCCCGTGGCTCCGTGCGGCTGTACGACACCAAGACCCGCCAGAACACGGCCTCCTTCAGCGCGAGCATCCTGAGCGCGAGCGCGCTCGCCTTCGCCCCGGACGGCCGCACCCTGCTCACCCCGTCCGACGGCGACACCGCAACGGTGCGGATGTGGGACGTGGCCGCGCGGCGGACCAAGGCCACGCTCGGCGGACGCGGGGACGCGGCACGCGCGGTGGCCTTCGCCCCGGACGGTCGCACCCTCGCCACCGTCGCTGGACCACTGGGACGCAGCGCCGACAAAACACTGCGACTGTGGTCCGCGCGCAGGCCCCGCCCTCTGCGTACCCTCGCCACCTCTCTCGGGTTCACCTACGGCCTGACGTTCTCGCCCGACGCACGTCTGATCGCCACCGTGCACCAGAGGGACGGCACCCGATTGTGGGACACCACGACCGGACGGGCCGTAGCCACGCTCAAAGGCGACACCGGCACCATCAGGCAAGCGGCCTTCTCCCCGGACGGGAAGACACTCGCCACCGCGGTCGACGACCGCACGGTGCGGCTGTGGGACGTGGCCACCCACCGGACCAAAGCGGTGCTGTCCGGTCGGACCGGGGGACTGGCCACCATCAACTACTCACCGGACGGCCGCACGATCGCCGTCACCTACAACGGCAGGGACCCCGGAACCCGCACCACGGTGAGGCTGTGGGACGCAGCCACCCACCGTCCGACGGCAACCTTCTCCGCAGGCGCCCTGGCCACCTTCACCGCCGCCTTCTCGCCGGACGGCAAGACACTCGCCACCGCCGGAGCCAACTCCGTGGTCCGCCTGTGGGACGTGTCCTCCCACCGCGAGGTCGGCACCTTCAGAGGCCACCCCAACGGCATCTCCTCGGTGGCCTTCAGCCCCGACGGGCGCACGCTGGCCAGCGGGAGCTTCGACCACACCGTCCGCCTGTGGGACGTCGCAGCACGACGGACCACCGCCGTCCTCAGAGGCCACAAGGAGTGGGTGTGGACCGTGGGGTTCAGCCCCGACGGGAAACGTCTGGTCACCCTGAGCTCCGAGGGCTCGGCCCGGCTGTGGGACACCGACGCGGACCGGGCCGCCAAGGACATCTGCGCGTTGGCCCGCAGCAATCACTGGAAGCAACGGCTCGGCGGGCAGCCCAAGGCCTCGCCCTGCGGCTGAACTTGCCCTCCCGGCGTGGCCACTGGCCAGAGTTGGGGTTGAGCCACAGACATCCCTTCGGTGAGGCCGGCCCGACGGCCGTTGACTGCGTGCGTGTCCGGGCATTCCGGGCGGGTGTCAGTGGGTACTGCGATCGTGTGCGGCGTGGATGAACTCGTGGAACGCGTCGATGCGCAGGATCGTGTGTTGGGGGTTGTCAGTCGGCGGGACGCTGTTCGGGAGGGCTGGCTGCACCGGGTTGGAGTGGTGGTGTGCCGTGATGGCCAAGGTCGCTTTCTCGTCCATCGGCGTGCCGAGCAGCTGTACCGTTTCCCGGGGCACTACGAACTCGGTGTCGGGGGCGCTGCGGGAGTCGGCGAGCGAGATTCTCGGTCGGTATTTCACCTGTCGTGCTGACTCAACGCTTGCGCACCGTTGGGCTAGTTGACGTTCACCGAGAGTCGGGAACGCCCCCCGGGACGGAAGCCATGACGGCATGCCAGCTTTGCTCGATTGTTCGGCGATATGCCTGTGACAGAACGAGGACGTCGCGGTGGACGGCCTGTAACTCGGTGCGAGATACAAATACTTCCGACCACATGACATGCACCGCCCTACTTCCGGGGGGAACACCGTGAAGCACACCCGCCTCTCCGCTCTTGCCGCTCTCGGCGTCGCCGCCACCCTCTCGCTCACCGCTTGTGGCGGCGACGACTCCGGCAAGGACAAGTCCTCCAAGGGCTCCTCGTCCTCGTCCTCCTCGTCCTCGTCCTCGGAGGGCGGGACGAAGCCGCAGGGCGGAGCGGGCTCCGGCGACGCCAAGTCGGAGGCGGGCGACGAGAAGGCGGGTTCCGGCGGCGGCTCCAAGGCAGAGACTGCCCCGAACGGCGCGACGGGGACCGGCGGCAAGGTCACGTTCTGCAAGACAGCGGACCTGGCCATCGACGCCGCGGACGCCGCGCCCGACGAGACCTCCGGCAGGATCAACATCACCATGATCAACCGAGGTTCGACCACCTGCTCGGCCACGGGCTTCGCAGGCGTCGACATCAAAGACTCCGACAACACCTCGAGCCCGATCGAGCGGGGTCAGGCCCAGCCGCGTGTCACCACCCTCAAGCCCGGCGACGCCGCTGTCTTCAACCTCGCCTACGACATCGACACCACCGGCGACAGCCTCGCGAGCCCTACCAACATCGAGGTGACGCCCCCGAACGAGACCCACAGCGTGACCCTGGACTGGCCCGCGAACGCGGGAGCGATCAAGGGCGCCTACACCGACGTTCAGGTCTACCCCACCCACACCACCGACTAGAGGCGGTGCTCACGGCTGACCGCCGTGGCCAACGTGGTGGAGTTCGACCATGACGGCGCGTCGGCTGTAGCGCTATGAGGCAGCGGTCGCGCGGAGCCGGGCTTCACGGCGGCCTATGAAGAACCAGATGATGCTTGCGGCGAGGGGCGCGACCAGTGTGAAGATGGCCCAGAGCACCTTGGGCCCTCTGCTGAGGGGCGAGGAGACGATGCTGATCAGCGAGGCGATGAGCAGCGCCACGTAGACGAGAACGGGGAACACGGTCACAGCGACGAGAAGCCAGTCGAAGAACGGTTGGCTGCCGCCGGCGGCGAGGACCGTGTGGTGAGTGTGGAGCGTGTGCATGTGCTCTTTCTCTCGGGTTGCTCGCTTTGACCTCGGTGTTCTCTCCGGCCGTTACGTGGAAGGTCTGCTGGTCGCGTTCGGCAGCAATTCATGAAGCCGACCGCGTGCGTCGTGGCCGAGCACTGAACGAACGTATGCGCCGAGCACGCATGTCCGCTTCCGTAATTTCTACGTGGACAAAGGACGGCAATGAACGGATCGATTGCGTAGTAGGTCGCGGGCATCGTTCAGTGCCATGGTCCTGATCCCCGTCGGGGCAGCGGTCGGCCAGGGTACGGGTGTGCGCGGACACCTGAACGGAGCCGTCCCGCCCTGCCCGTCGCGTCGACGATGAACCGCCCGGCGCGGGGTTCGAGTCGGCGAGAGTTCATTTCCGCCGCAGTCGGCCTGGATTACGAGAAGCTGGCCGGCATAGGAGGATTCGCCCCGGAACCTGGACGCCCTGGGGGAGGGTGAGGCGAAGGCGCGAGAAGAGTTCGCGGCGTCCAGGTCCTGCATGTCGGCGGGCGTCACCGTGACCAGATTGCGTGCCACAAGCTGGGGTCAGCTCACGTCAGTTTGGCCACCCTAGTGATGAGTGCGTCGGCGACGTTTTCCGCGGGCCAGGGGAAGATGCGGATGACGGTGTACTGGTGTGCCAGGCCGTGCATGGCGACCCAGAGGGTGACGGCGTCGAGTTCTGGGTCGTCGACTGTTGACTGGCCTGCGGTGACGCAGTCGGCGAGGGCGTCGGTGAGGACTTGCAGGGCTGCCTCGCCGAGGGTGGTGAGGTCCTGTTCGGTGAGGGAGCTGTCGCCGAGGCTGGGCATCCACAGGCCGCCGAACATGGTGCGGTAGCGGCCGGGGTGGTCCTGGGCGTAGCGGAGGTAGGCGCGGCCGAGGGCGTACAGCCGCTCTCGTGGGTCGTCGCCGGCGCTCTGGACGACGGTGCGCAGGTGGGTTGCGAGGGCGGCGAACTCGCGTTGTACGACGGCGAGCATGATGGCGGGCTGATCGGGGAAGTGCCGGTAGATCGAGGGGGCGGCGATGCCGACCTTGCGGGCGACCGAGCGCAGGGTGATCGCGCGCTCGTCGCCGGTCTCGTCAAGGAGCGCGGCGGCGGCGTCGATGATGTCCTCGCGCAGTCGGCCGCCTTCGCCGCGCCGGTTGCGTACGCGGCTCTCTTGCTGGGGCGTGTCCGGAGTCGTCACGTCAGTCTCGTTCATCATCGTAATCTTACGCGCACAAGTTTATGGGCGTTAGCCCCTTCGTACGCGTGATGTGCATCCGGAGTCGTACGGGGCCAGTCGGCCAGGACCGAGGCGCGGCGGAAAGCGTCGCGTCAGCTGCTCCGGCCGGGGCTCGAGGCTCCAGAGCCCGCGCCCTCCTGTCTGGCGGCGGCGGAGGCGTCGCCGTTCACGCGATCCCGCCCGGCGTGGCGTCGCATCTGTACGAACCACCCCTGGAGAGCTGGATAGGCCCGACTTCGCCCGCTTGTTCCCACCATCGGCTAACGCTGTAAGTTTATGGCCGTGAGCTCTTGCGGGGTGCGAGTGAACGCGCATAGCCTTACGCATGTAAGCGAACGGCCGAAACCTTCAGGGGTAGCCATGACCAGCTCCACCGTCTCCGTCACCCAGATCGTCCTGCCCGGCCAGGTGGAGCCGGACGGCATGCACCTGCGCACCCACGACATGCCGGTCCCCGCCCAGGGCCAGGTCGTGCTGCGGATGGAGGCGACCGGCGTCAGCTTCGCCGAGCAGCAGATGCGCCGCGGCAAGTACTACGACCAGCCGCCCTTCCCCTTCGTGCCCGGCTACGACCTGGTCGGCACCGTCACCGCCACCGGCCCGCAGGTGGACGCCGCGCTCGTCGGATGCCGGTTCGCCGCCATCACCAAGACCGGCGCCTGGGCCAGCCACCTGCTGGTCGACGCCGCCGACCTGATGCCCGTGCCCGCCGGGGTGGCCCCGGCCGCCGCCGAAACCGTGATCGTCAACGGTGTCACCGCCTGGCAGATGCTGCACCGCATCGCCCAGGTCCGCACCGGCCAGACGATCGTGGTCCTGGGCGCCAACGGCGGTGTCGGTTCCACCCTCGTCCAGCTCGCCCGGCACGCCGGACTCACCGTGATCGGCACCGCCTCACCCCGCCACCACGACCTCGTCCGGGAACTGGGCGCCACCCCGCTCGACTACCGCGACCCCGGCCTGTACACCCGCATCCGCGACCTGGCCCCCGCAGGCGTCGACGCCGTCTTCGACCACGTCGGCGGCCCCGCCATCACCCAGTCCTGGCAGCTCCTGCGCCGCGGCGCCACCCTGGTCTCCTACGGCAGCGCCGCCACCAAGAACGAACCAGGCAGCTCCCAGCTCCCGGTCCTGAAACTGTTCGCCCGCCTCGGCACCTGGAACGCCCTGCCCAACGGCAGAAGCGCCCACTTCTACAACCTCTGGGCCGGCAAGCGCCGCAACCAGCAGGTATGGCAGCAGCACATGAACGACGACCTCACCCAGGTCCTGCGCCTGGTCGCCGACGGCACCCTCGTCCCCCAGATCGCCGCCACCTTCCCCCTCACCGAGGCCGCAGCCGCCCTCGAACTCGCCGAATCCCGCACCGTCGCCGGCAAGGTCGTCATCCTCCCCGAGGTGTGACCCTCGGCGCTGCATCGCGCCCGCCAGTGCAGCACTCAAGCGTTCCCCGCCACGGCCTTCCCGTCACCTGTCCAGCCCCGTGGCCATCACCCGCCCTCAACGCCCCCTGGAGGTATCCGCCATGTCTTCTGTTGCCGCCGCCATCGCCCCCGCAGGCCAGTCGGCCCCCGAACGCCCCGCCACCGGCGACGTCGCCAACCTCGGCACCTACATCTGCTTCGGGCTCGCCTACGTTCTCGGCCACGGCTCCGCCGCCCTCTCCAAGGGCGACAACCCCGTACTCGACCTCCCCGGCTGGCTGCCCATGACCCTCCTCGGCGGCGGCCTCGCCCTCGGCACCATCCAGGCCACCCGCGCCGCCCTGCGCGCCCAACGCGCCAGCACCGACCCTGACAGCGTGCGCACCGGCCAACTCCTCGGCGCTGCCTGGGTCACCGCCTTCGCCGCCCTCTTCCTCGCCATCACCGGACTCAGCGCCACCCTCGACCACCCCGACATCCGGACCCTGCTCTGGCCCACCGGCTCCGGCTTCGTCGTCGGCCTCATGTACGTCGCCGAAGGCGCCGCCCGCCGCAACCTCCTCCACTACACCCTCGGCACCTGGCTCGCCCTCACCTCCACCGCCGCCCTCCTCATGGGCAACCCCAACTTCTACTGGGTCCTCACCATCGCCGGAGGCGGCGCCTACACCCTCGCCACCCTCCTCGAACACCGCCGCCTCGCCTCCACCCGGCACTGACCCTGCAGGGGACACTTCGCCCAACAGCCCCTTCAGGACACGCGAATCGCTGATCTGGCCCGACAGGCAGACGCATCGACCGCTTACACGACGAGGAGGCGTACACAGTGAAGGCAACCGGATCGGTGACAACGCCGGTTCCCGCTGGACGTGCCCGCGCCCGCAATCGCCGTGGAGAGGGCGGGCGACTGCGTGCAGAGATCATCGATGCCGCCTCTGATCTGCTCGACGAGACGGGCGATCAGCACGCCGTCACCCTCCGATCGGTCGCCCGCAGAGTAGGTGTCAGCACGCCCTCGATCTACCGTCACTTCCCCGACCACGCGGCCGTCATGCTGGCCGTCGTCCAGCGGCAGTTCGCCGGTCTTGAGCGTCTTCTGCGCGCAGCCGTCGAGCAGGCAGGCGATGATCCACGGCAACGGCTGCTGGCCGTCTGCGACACCTACCTCGACTTCGCCCGCCACCATCCTTCGCGCTACCGCACGATGTTCGGCGGCCTGTGGACACCATCACCGGCCGACAGTTCACTGACCGAGACCGATCGCGTCATGCTCGGCGCGTCGTCCATGGCGGTACTCGTCGACGCCCTGGGTGACTGCGCCACCGTCGGCGCGGTCACCAGCACCGATGTGCCCACCGACGCCACGGCCCTGTGGGTGGGCCTGCACGGACTCGCCCATCAGCGTGTCGTGACCCCGTCCTTCCACTGCCCTCAGCACATCACCGAGCGCGTCATCACTTCACTGGCGCGCCTGACCGAAAGCTGAGTCCCGTACCAGCCGCCGCCCTCTGCTACGCGCCCCGGAAAGAACCCCAGTGATCAGGATCGTGCTGGCCGACGAGTGCCTCGTCCGTGAGGCCATGGCTTCCCTGTTTCTCTCCGTGATGCGGGCGTGTGCGGTGGTCTACCGGGGGCGCCCCGACTACCGAGGCGGGCCCGGCCCGCACATGCCTGGAGGGGCGGACGGACCGCGTTCGGTCCGTCCGCCCCTCCAGGGCGTTCGTTCGCTACGGAAGGCTGTGCACCTTCGGGCCGACAGCGTTCGACCACGCGTGGCCCGCCGTCGCGTCCCAGTTCGTCGACCACGTCATGGCGCCGCGCAGCGACGGGTACGTCTTCGACGGCTTGAAGGAGCCGCAGCCGGTGCCGCGGGTCAGGCAGTCGAGGGCGTTGTTCACGACCGACGGGGCCACGTAACCGCTGCCCGCGCCGCGTGTCGACGCCGGGACGCCGATCCCGACCTGCGAGGGGTCGAGGCCGCCCTCCAGCTGGATGCAGGCGAGCGCGGTCAGGAAGTCCACGCTGCCCTGGCTGTAGACCTTGCCGTCACAGCCGAGCATCGAACCGCTGTTGTAGTACTGCATGTTGACGACCGTGAGGATGTCCTTCACGTTCAGCGCCGTCTGGAAGTACCCACCGGATGTCGACTGCATGTCGATGGTCTGCGGTGCCATCGTGAGCACCATCTTCGGGCCCGCCTTCGCCGAGAGCTGGCGCAGCGCCTTCGACATGTAGGTGGGGTTGATGCCGTTCTCCAGGTCGATGTCGACGCCGTTGAACCCGTACTCCTGCATCAGCGCGTAGGCGCTGTTGGCGAACGCCGTCGCGGAGGCGTCACTGTTGACGGAGATGGTGCCCTTCTCACCGCCGACCGAGAGGATCACGGACTTGCCCGCGGCCTTCTTCGCGGCGATGTCCGCCTTGAAGTCGGCGACCGAGGCGTAGCCGACAGCCGGGTCCAGGTTGAAGGTGATCTGCCCCGGAGTGGTGGTGGCGTCGGCGAACGACACGGCGATGATGTCGTACTGCGAGGACACGTCCCGCAGCTTCTGCACGGTCGCGCCGTTGTTGAAGTTCTGCCAGTAGCCGGTCACCGCGTGCCGGGGCACGGCGCCGTCGCCGCCACCGTCACCCTTGGGCGTCGTCACGGACACCGCCGTCGACTTCGCCGACTCGCCCGCCGCGTTGGAGGCGCTCACCTGGAAGCTGTACGTGGTCTCCGGCGTGAGGCCGGTGACGGTCGTGGAGGCGCCGCTGGCCGAGGCGACCTTCGTGCCGTCGCGGTAGACGGTGTATCCCGTTGCGGTGGACGACGGCGTCCAGGACAGGTCCACCGACGTGGGCGTCGCCGTGCCCGCGGCCAGCCCGGCCGGGACGGGCGGTATCTCGACCGGGTCGGGGCCGCCGCCCCCGTCGGGTCCGAAGACGCTCACGTCGTCCACGTAGTACGCGCTCTGTCCGTACCAGCCGTGTGTGTACACGGTGACCGAGGTGGTGTTCGCGCCGGTGGTGAAGCTGGTGGAGAGCTGCTGCCAGGACGAGGTGCCCGGCGTCCAGGTCGACACGTCGGTGGTACCGGTGCCGCGGGCGCCGAGGTAGGCGTAGCTGCCCTGCACCCAACTGCTCAATTTGTACGTCGAGTTCGGCTTCACCGCGACGATCTGGGAACACTCGGCGGTGCCCTGGCCTGACGGGGTGGCCTTGAGGGCCTTCGCGCCGCCGTGCACGGGGGAGGTGACGGCGGCACCGCTGTTCGCGGCGCACGTCCAGTTGCTCAGGTCCGCCTCGAACCCGGCGTTCTTGGCGACGTTGACGTCCGCCGCTTTGGTGCCCGCAGCCTTGGTGCCGGCTGCGTTGGTGTCCGCTGACTGCGCGGGCGCGGCGAGCGCGGTGACGGCGAGCGCGGCGGCCGCACCGACGGCCATCACCGCGCTGATTCTCCGGCGGACGCCGGGTCTGTCCTGGCGCACACGGTGCACGGGGTGCCTCCTGGGAGAGAGGTGAAGCACGTAAGCGATGACGGTGGCCACCGCTATTGCGCGCAAAGTTGGTCCAGACCAATGGAGTTGTCAAGACCTCTGGAGAGGAGAACCTGCGGCGGAGCGCTCAGCGGCCGTGGCCCCGTCATCCCGAGCGCCCCGACCGGGAGGTCGGCCAGGAGGTGGGCCAGTACCGACCGGGTCGCCCTTGGCCGCCGCGCCAGGGGGCACCCTGCCGCGCGATGCCGGCCTGTCCCCAGGCCTGCTTCTGCGAGCTGCGCTGCGCGGGGCCGAGCACGATATGCGCCGTCAGCAGTACGCACTCGCACGCTCCAGGTCCACTGACACGGTCTACGAACTCCGCGACCAGCGCGAGCGCGCAACCCCATGGAACCGGCCGGGGAAGTGTCGATCGGTGAGCTGCGTCCCGGATCTCGCCGCTTTGGGGCCAGAGATTCGGCGACGGGCTGATCTGCCTGCGTCAGCGCCTGTCTTCGAGCATGAGGTCAGCGGCTCGGCGCTGCCGCGCACGAGTTCAATGGGACGGTGTGACGGGCGTCCACATGCCGAGCCACTGCTCGGCGCCCCAGGCCTCGAACCGCTCCACCTCAGTGAACCCCAGCTTCGCCGCGAGGCGCATCGAGGTGACGTTGGCGGTCTGGGTGGTGAGTACCACCGGCTCGTCAGGAATCACGCCGACGAGCCAATCGAGTGCGGCCGCGCATGCCTCGGCGGCGTACCCGAATCCCCAGGCGTGCGGCAGGAACAGGTAACCGAGATCGGCCTTCCCCGCGGCAGCCGGGCGACTGTGCTCTGCTGCCCTCCTGAGGAGGATCTGGCCGATCATCGCCCCATCGAGATCAACGACGAAACTCCCGGGCCACCGCCCGGGCACCTCGGGCATCTCGCGCTCAAGCTCGTCACTCGGCCGGGGGCCGCCGAGGTAGGTGTGCACCTCTGGCGAGGAGTGCAGCTCGATGAACGCCACACGGTCCTGGGCCTCGGCCTCCCGCAGCACGAGCCTCTCGGTCCTGATCGGGGCAGGTGGCCAGGCGACGGGTCCGAGGTCAGTCATACCGGCCAGCCAATCAGCAGGCGCGGAAGCGATCAAGGTTCACGGACCCCATTGGTCTGAGCCCTCTTTTCGCCATCGGCTGCGGGCCTCTCGGTGAACTCGGCAATCCGGTCCCCGGAGTTCCTGTATCTGCGCGCGGCCGACTGCTTTCCGCTGCCGGAACTCTTCGACCAACGAGCCCACCGCCGCCCTCGCCGTCCTCCCGAAGCGAGAACATCCTGGCCGGAGGCGGCGCTCGGACCGCTGTCGCGCGAGCTGGAACACGATTACCGTGCAGACGTGATCGGTTCTACGCTGCCCCTTCTCTTTCTCGATGTAGATGGCCCACTCATTCCCTTCGGGGCGACGCGGCAACAGCTTCCAGGCGGATACCCGACCTACCGGACCGGACACCACGTACCGGAAGCCGGTACAAATCCGCTGATCACCAGGGCCAATCCGTCACTTGGGCCCCGGCTGATGGCGTTGCCCTGCGAGCTGGTGTGGGCCACCACGTGGATGTCCGACGCGAACGAATGCCTCGCCCCGTGGCTGGGCCTGCCGGAGCTGCCCGTAGTGAACTGGCCCGAACCGTCCGACGCAGACCAGCAGGACGGACTCCACTGGAAGACCCGTGACCTCTTCCGCTGGGCAGCCGGACGCCCCTTCGCCTGGATCGATGACGAAATCACAGACACGGACCGGACCTGGACCGAGACACACCTCCCGGGCCAAGCCCTCCTGCATCGCGTCGATGCCCGGCACGGCATCACAGACAGGGACTTCGCCACACTCGACCACTGGTTGCGACTACACCGGGGCTAATGGACAACTCCGCACCACGCGACGAGGTCCCCGTGGAAGAGCTGCACCCAGCAGACTTCGACCACAACAACAACCACACGATGCTCGCCACCAAGGTGAGGACCAACGGCAATTCCTACCTCACCTATCGCGCCTCTAACGTGTACAACAGGAACATCAATAGGACCCTTCGCAAGCGCCCCAGGACCTGGTGGAGTGCAGACCGCGCCTGAGAAGCTGACAGTCGGCTGACCGTGGAGGTGCCATGAGCGGGCGACGGATGCTCGTAGCGACCATCGTGTTGCTCCTCACCCCGGGCTGTGGCGTCGCCGACGCCGGGGATGCCACTGATGGCAGCGATAACCCTGGCAGCATTTCCCCGCCCTCGGGGGCTCCGGATGCAGTCAAGCGCTACGTCGAAGCCCTCAACGACCGTGACGTGAAGGCCCTCCTGGAAGTGGGAGACGCTCCCGACGAGCCGTGGTCGCGGAAGCAGGCAGACAAGATCATTCAATCCAAGGGTGGCAAGGGGCTCACCATCACGAAAGCGCCCATTAAGTATGACCGAATGGGCGACTACATGGGCAGAGTCGCCCTGACAGCCTCTGCCAGTGAAGGGCGCTCGCTGCGGGAGACAGTTGATCTGGTGCACGTGAAGAGCCGCTGGCGCGTCGTTCTTTTCGAGTGGCCTAGCAACAAGGAGACCTCGAAGGCGTAGGACTTGCACGACACGCTTCTTATCTCGTGCCCGGTCAACTACCACCTGATCAGGGCGTGCTTGCCCGCTTCCCGGGTGCGCAGCACGTATGTGGCGTGCAGGGGAAGCGGCAGGCAGATGTCGA
Organism: Streptomyces sp. NPDC127108; assembly: GCF_042677545.1. Classification (NCBI taxonomy): domain Bacteria; kingdom Bacillati; phylum Actinomycetota; class Actinomycetes; order Kitasatosporales; family Streptomycetaceae; genus Streptomyces; species Streptomyces sp. NPDC127108. The sequence goes on from NZ_JBHXTE010000026.1 coordinate 24,371, forward strand.
GCTCAGCAATAGGACCTCTCGCATCGCAAAGGTGGAGACAGGGTGGCGGGCATGCCCCAGGACACGCCCGCCCGGATGCCCGGCCTGCTCTCCCTGGCCCAGCCCCGCCGGGAATGGCCGGGCGCCGAACCTGCCGAGCGACTCGGCCTCATAATCGGCGACCCGCCGCGCCGTGACCTGCGTGCCACGGCGGGCAGGCGGCCCCGCTGAGTGGTCCGCACCTCGGGGCCCGGGCCGATCTGCGCCTGCGCGTGTGGACTGTCACCCAGCGGCGACGACCTCGATTTCGACGAGCCAGTCGCTGTCCAGTGTGGTCGCGACGATGGCGGTGGTCGGGACGCGTCTGCCGCCGAGTGCGGCCGTTCGGGCGGAAGCGTTGGCCTCGGCATAATCGGGATCCCGCAGGTAGCTGGTCAGGCGCACGATGTTGTCGACGGTCATATCGGCGGACGCGAGAATGGCACGGATGTTTGACCAGATCAGTTCGAGCTGTTCCTCCAAGCCGGTCCCTGGCTTCCCGGCCGGGTCGAGCCCCATGGTGCCGGCGACGTACAACAGCCGTCCGGTGCCTCGGACCTCCATGGCGTGCACATAGTCGTCGGTTGCCGGGTAGACGCCTTCGGTCGGGTTGTGGGGCACGAGTTCCATCGACTGCCTCGCTCTCTGGACGGACGGCATGGCTGCGGACCGATCATCATCCACCGGCAGGATCCAGGGGAAGCGGATTACGAGAGGCGCCATCACGCCCGCGCATCGACGTACCCAGCCGGCCTCACTTAAGGACGTGTGGGCGGTTGCCGGTTCGGTAGTTGGAACGCGCCGGAGGTCGTGGTGGTCGATGCTGTGAGCTCGCGGATCGCCGAGGCTCTGGCCGGATACCGATGACCTCCGGGCCGGTTACCACCGGGGCGCCCTGGCCCACCGGCTGCGCGTCCGTGCGGAGATCTCTTGGCCATGTCGGAAGGGGGCACAGCCCGTCGCAGGAGCACTGGTCCGTGCGGCCTTTGGGAACTTCTTCGCGGCGACACGTAGTGCCGCGACGTTGAAGGAACCGTGCGCTCGTCGAACGGCCCCGGGCGCCGGTCGGTGCGTTGACAGTCGACCGGGCAGGCGCCCAGGCGGTGCCGAGGCTTCTTATGATCACTGTGCGGGGAACCGGAAGCTGACCATCTTCGGAGGCGAACGACCATGTCGGAACAGCGTGTTGTCCTGGTGACGGGTGGGGGAACGGGAATCGGGGCCGCCACCGCCCGGCTGCTGCGCGCGGCAGGGCACCAGGTCGTGATCTCCGGGCGGCGGCCCGAGCCACTGCACCGGGTGGCCGAGGAGACCGGAGCGCTGGCCCAGCCTTCCGACGCCGCTGACCCCGAGGCCGTGCGCGAGCTCGTCGAGACGACGGTGACGGCCTACGGAAGACTCGACGGTGTGGTGCTGAACGCCGGAATCGGGCGGGGCGGCGCGGTCGGCGACACCGAGGTCGAGGACTGGGAAGAGCTGATGCGGACCAACCTCACCGGCCCGTTCCTGCTGTTGCGTGCGGCACTGCCGCATCTGCTGGAGGCCCGTGGTGCGGTGGTCGCCGTCGCTTCGGTCGCCGCGCTGCGCAACAGCGTCGGCAACGCTGCTTATGCGACGTCCAAGGCGGCTTTGCTCCACCTCTGTGGCTCCCTGGCTGTCGACTATGGGCCGCAGGGGCTGAGGGCCAACACGGTGTGCCCGGGCTGGGTGCGTACGGAGATGGCCGACCAGCGGATGGCGCGCTTCGCGTCGGAGGCGGGACTGGCGGGTGGCGCCGAGGCGGCGTACGAGGAGGCGAACCGGCTCACTCCCGCCGGACGGCCCGGTGATCCTGAGGAGGTCGCTGGGGTGATCGACTGGCTGCTGTCGCCCGCCGCGTCCTACGTCAACGGGGCCGTCCTCACCGTCGACGGCGGGATGACCACGGTCGGTGTGGGCGGTGCCGCCTTCGGCCACCGGATCGAGCCGCGCATCCCGCGCCTGTAGCGGACTCTTGGACAGCCCCACCTTGGGCTGCCACGGGGCTGCCGGCGGCGCCGGGCACGGGGCCCACGGCGGTGCACGTCTGCCCGGCGTTCCCTTAGAACCTGAATTGGAAGGCTGCTACACGGAAGAGCTGGCCATTGGTTGCTGCGGATCTGGCTGTGGGTTGACGCTGGTGGCGTGAGGCCGGGGCTTGTCGCCGGCCCGTTGAACTGCGGCGACCATTTCAGTTGAGACAGGTAGCTGATGCAGGACCGCTTCCGGCCTTGAGGGATGGAAGCGGTCGAGGGCGAGCTAGAGGGGTATAGCGCCCGCTGTAGGCAGGCCGATGCCCCGAAACGATCATGTTTCGTCGGGTTCGATGACATCGCGCGTCAAAGCCTGGTAGCCGTCGATGCCTCGGTAGACGAGGAGCAGGGCATCCTGTTCGGCGCCTGCAGGTCCGGCCTTGCAGGTGAGCAGGGCCGGAGTGTTTCGGGACTTGTGGTCGTCCAGCAGGACGGGTTTGGTCCAGCCGCCGGTCCCGGTCCAGGTCGTGTGTGCGAGCTTGTCGCTGTCCCCGACGCCGACTACACCCTGGACGCCGATCCCGAGGTCCCTGCCCACCTCAAGGCGACGGCGCGCCGCACGCTGCGGGCTCTCGGCTGAGGGTGCCCGCCGCCCGCCCCGGCCAGGCCCTGGTCACTGCTGAGGCTGGGCTTCGGCGGGACCAAGGCTCCGGCGTTCTAGCTGACGGCGGTCACCGTGGTGGACTCCGTGCCGCTGACGTCGTTCGTGCCGTCAGCGGTACCGGTGACGGTGGCGGTCACCGTGCCCGCGGCGTAGGGCGTGACTGCCACGATCACCTCAGGGATGATCCCGCGGGGGATGTCGCCGATGTCGCAGGTGGCGACCGTCGGGGTGAACGTGCAGCTGCCGGTGCTGGGGGTGGCGTCGGCGATGTTCGCCAAGGTGCCCGACAGGGTCAGGGTGGCCCGCGCGCTGGTGATGTCGCCGTTCCCCCTCAGGGCGAAGCTGTAGTTGTAGCTGGTCCCGACCCCTACGGGATCGAGGTTTTCAGAAGGTCCGAAGAGGGTGAGCCGTGGCGCGGCCGACGCCGGCGGGGCGGTGGCCAGCAGCCCGGACAGGGCGAGCAGCAGCCCGCTGAACAGGGCCACGAAGCGGCGTAACGAGCGGCGGTACTGGGCGTGCGGACCGCGCCGGAGCGGAAGCCGTCGTGTGGGAATGGGTACGGACATGTCGGGTGCTCCTTGAGGCATGGGGCGCGCCGCGCCGAGGCCGGACCCGGGTGGGGCTGACAGGGACGGGGCAGCACGCCACGGAAGCCCGCCGCGCACACGGCGGGCCGAGACTTCCTCCCTACCGGCCTACCCGCTGTGCCGAGCCCGGGAACGGACGGCCGTGACCCCCGAGGACCCGGTACCCCGAACTGCGCCCCGCCCTCGACGCGTTGGACCCGGCCGCGCGGGAGCCGATCACGCTGGAGAACCTGGCGGCCCGCAAGGAGCGGCGAATTCCGTCTCATGCTCGATCGTCCTGCGGGATGATCGCGTGTGTCACGCCATGCGATGGACTCGTCGCGCTCGGCAGCTGCCGGAAGAGGGGGCTCATGTCTGAAGCCAACGAGGTCGTGAACGTCCCAGACGTCGTCACCGAGGCGTTCTTCGACGGGATCATCGACCAGGCGGACAGTTCGACACCGGGGAAGAGCTTCTACACCCGCAGCGCGTTCATCACCGCGCTGGACAGCTTTCCGGGCTTCGGCACCAAGAGTTCGGAGAAGGACAGCCTGTGGGAGATCGCTGCCTTCTTTGCCCACGTGACACACGAGACCGGTCATCTCGCCTACATCGAGCAGTGGGACAGGCCGTCGAAGCACTACGTCGACAAGAGCAACACCCAGTACCCGGGGTGTCGGGCAAGGAGTACTACGGCCGCGGCCCGCTGATGCTCGCGTGGAACTACAACTATGGGCCCGCCGGTGATGCGATCGGCTTCGACGGGCTCAACAACCCCGAGCTCGTGGCGACCGATGCTGACATCGCCTGGAAGACCGCGCTGTGGTTGTGGATGACGCACATCCACAGCGTCCGCGGCCCCCTGGCGCACCACCGCAGAGCCCGATGCTCGCTGCGACTGGCGTCACAGGGTGTGGCGCCACCAGCCGCGTCCGACAATGAGTCCCTCGAGCGCTCGAACCCACCGACAGACTCACGTGATCGCGGGTACACCCCTCTACGGCGGCCGTTATCTGCCAGGAGGACGAGCGGCCGGCGGCTATCGGCCCACCTGGACCCGGAAAGTGAGCCGGTTGCCCTCTGTCTGGAGTGCGGCGCTCTGCAGGGTCGGGTCTTTGTACGACGGCGCCTGCTCTATCAGGATGGGGCAGCCGTGCTTGTCGTTGAGGCAGCCCCCATTTTCGGCTCCGAGGGTGTCGACCCGGGCCACGCCCGCCTGCTGCTTCATCCACTCTTCGGCCAGGAGAACCTGGTCGGCGCAGTGTTTGACGCACGGGTCGGGCCACGTGTACGCCACTTGTGCCTGGCTTTGGTCGACGCGGTTCGTGGTCGGCCGGGAGAACCCCGTGGGGACGGGCAGGGCGTCGGCCACAGTCCGGTTGGCTTCGTACGCGTTGTCGTCGTCCCGCTTGTCGAGGAAGTACCCGGAATACGAGACCACCGCGATCACCAGCATCGTCGCGCCCAGCTTGGCCCACGGTGAGAAACGTCGGCGCGGTGCGGGCACCGGCTCGGCGGTGGGCCCCGCCGCGGCCTTCCGCACGGCGGGGCTCCGCGCCGGCATTGTGGGAGTCGGAGACGCAACGGGAGCTGCCATGGCCATGGCGGGAGTTGGTGCGGCGGCGCCGTTCAGCTGGGCCTGGAGCTGATCCATGGTCAGGCGCGCGGCTGGATCCTTGTACAGCAACCTGTCGAGTACGGGGCCGAGCACCCCCGCCCGCACGGCCGGAATCGGCGGCTCCGTGGCGACGGCGACCAGGATCGCGCTCGGGGCCGTCCCGGCGAACGGGGCGTGGCCCTCCACGGCGGCGTACAGCGTCGCGCCCAGGGACCAGAGGTCGGACTCGGCCGTCGCGGGCAGGCCCCGGACCTGCTCGGGGGCCATGAACGCGGGCGTGCCCATGATCATGCCGGTGGCGGTGAGGGTGGCGTCTCCCTCGAGGGCGGCGATCCCGAAGTCGGTCAGGACGACCCGGTCCTCTTCGAGGAGGATGTTGGCGGGCTTGATGTCCCGGTGCGTGATCCCCATCCGGTGAGCGGCACCGAGCGCAGCCGCCACTTGCCGCCCGATATCGGCGACCCGCTGGGGCGTGAGCGCGCCCTGCGCCTCGATGAGGTCGGCCAGGGACCCGCCGTCCACCAATTCCATGACGATCCAGGGCCGTCCATCAGGGCCGGATATCCGGTCATGAACGGTGATGATCCCCGGATGCTTCAGCCGTGCGGCGGCGCGGGCCTCGCGGTCGAGGCGGGCGATCCAGTTCTGCCGCTCGGCCTCGCTCACATGCTCGGGCAGCTGCAACTCCTTGACAGCGACGTCGCGCCCCAACTGCTCATCGTGGGCCTGCCAGACGGCGCCCATGCCTCCCTGGCCGAGCAGTCGGCTCAACCGGTAGCGTCCCGCGAGGAGTTGCCTGTGATCGTCGTCCACGCATGGAATATAGCCGGGGTACCGCGCAGGACCGGCCTTGCCGATCAAGGGGTGACTGGCGGCCGCTTCCAGGAGCTGACAGGCGGTGCGGTGCAGAGGATCGTCAACCATGGTGGTCGAGCTTGGTGGCGGCTGCTCTGGCGGCCCGCTCGATCTTCGCTACGTGGGTTTTCCAGACGGTCATGTCGCGCTGCGGGGTTGCGTAGGTGCCAGTCGAGCCGTCGAGTTGTTCGCGCAGAATGTCGGCGTGCCCGGCGTGCCGACTGGTCTCGGTGAGCATGTGGACCAGGATGTTGAAGAGCTTCACGTTGGGGCGTGGCCACCAGGGCACGTGGCCGGGGGAGTCGATGGCGAGAGCGGTAATCGTCGCGTCTGCGTGCTCCCAGGTGCGACGGTAGCGATCGGTGATCTCTTCGCGTGTCTCGTACTCGGTCGCCCACATGTCGGCGCCGGGCTCTGCGGCGTCGTCCCACTGAGGTAGAGGTTCGGGGAGTAGCCGGTCGAAGACCTCCCCGAAGTACCTGGACTCTAAGATCGACAGGTGCTTGACGAGGCCGAGAAGGTTGGTTCCCGTCGAGGTCAGAGGGCGGCGGACGTCGTACTCGCCGAGCCCGTCGAGCTTCCAGAGCATCACCTCGCGAATCTCTCGTAGATCGCTGTGTAAGTACTCTTTCGTGGATTCATCGATCACGGGACATGAGCCTGTCATGCGCGGCCACCGGGCTCAACCTGTGCCCAGTGCCCGGAGCGATAGGGGCAATCAGCTGTTGGCTGGCGCGGGCTTCCTCGATCAGCTGGGGGCGCCGTTCCGGATCAGGCCGTTGATGGAGCTGGCGCAGGCTTGCCGCGTCGCACCGCCACTCGGTAGACGACTCAGGCTGGTTATGGGGTGACTGAGAGGTTGTCTCACGTGGCGAGTTTTGCGAGCTTCTGGTGGTAGGTCAGGGCGGCGGCCACAGCTGGTGTCCTGTCTCAGTGGACCTGGGGCAGTCTCGGTCCATCTGTGGCAACGGTGGCCGCGTCTCAGTCCCACTTGGGGAAGTAGGGCGGTGTCTCAGTCCTTCCGAGGTGCCGCTGGCCCGCCTTACCTACGGTCGCTGTACCGCGTCGGTGCTGGGTCAGTGGGGGCCGGGATGGATGCAGCGGACTTCTGGGGGCCGAGATAGTCGGGCTCTCTGGCCTGCTCGCCTCCGATCACTGGGAGAGAGCCGCCCTGCGCGACGGCGGCCTTGTCCCGTTCATCGGCGAAGTCAGCTCCCGCGGCATCGTCGTCGGCTACGATCCCGACGAAATCGATGACCCTCTCACCAAGTGGGTCCGCGACCGCCTCACCCACTACAAATTCACCCTTCACCACACCGGATGGGCCACGCTCCGCTGATCCTGCGCAATGAGACAACCCGCAGAGCCACCAACCAGCCCACCAAGGACTTCCGGACCTGTCCCCTGACGTTTCCCCGTTACTGACACGGCCATACGGGGGGTGATCGAAAACGGTTTGCGCACAGGGGCCGCAGTTGGATAGACGTTGCGACCGGGCCCGTGCCACGAGGGCGAGGGCACGACAGCGAGAGGAGGGATAAGCCGATGATCCCCATGATCACCGCGCTTGCGTCCTCCCGGGGCGCGGACCGCGTCTGACCCCGGAGCGGACAGGCGCCTTCACCGGAGCGTGCCTGAACCGTGAAACAGAACGACCTGACCATGCGTCCCATCAACGGACCCGAAGAACTCGACATCTTCTCCCAACTGCCCTACGTCCTCAACGAGGAACTGGCATACGACCTTGCCGTCGGCCGCCGACGCCCGGAATGGATCTGGGTCGCCGTGCGCGGTGACCGCCTACTGGCCAGAGCTGCCTGGTGGAGTCGAGCCGGCAGCGATACACCCCTCATCCTGGATGTCCTCGACATCGACGACAACGCCCCAACTCCCGATCACAGGGACATCGGGGTGCGGCTCCTGCGCACCGCGATGGCCGCCACCCTTCCGAACCGATCGCGTCCCCCTGAGTACAGCCGTCTCGTCCCGCCGGACTGGCGCGAGAACACGGTGACCAGACAAGCCGTCGAGGACCGCATGACGGTACTGGAGAGGACCGGTGCCCGGCTCTTCGTCGAACGACTGCGGCTGGAATGGCACCCGGAATCACCAGTCCCCAAACCCACCGAGCGCCTTGCGTTCCGCCGGTTCCGCAATGCCAGAGAGCTCGTGGCCTTGATGACCTCGGTTCTGGACGGCACGCTGGACGCACATGGCCGTGACGACCTGACCCGGATGTCCGCTCAGGAAGCGGCCGTCAAGCACTACGAGGACGAGCTGGCACGCTACACAAGCCCGCGAGACTGGTGGCGGATCGCAACACTGCCCGACGGAGAGCCAGTGGGGTTCGTCCTCCCGGCCCACAATGGCTACAACGCGATCATCACCTACATCGCGGTCCTGCCCACACACCGCGGCAATGGCTACATCGACGACCTCCTCGCAGAGGGCACCCGCATCCTTGCCGAGCAAGACGTCCCCCGCATCCGCGCGTCCACAGACCTGGGCAACGTCCCGATGGCGAACGCCTTCCAACGTGCTGGATACGTCAATTTCGGGCGTGAGATCAATATGACCTGGAACTGATTGAGCACCGGGCGGAGGCGCCACAGACGGCGCCCCAGCAAACACCCAGGCTGCCTCAGGTCGGGTGAGACAACTCGGCAGGTCTCTCACCCGACCTGAGGCAGACCTGGCCACCGGGCTGCAGTGCCTCAAACAGATTGAGGCAAGTCAGCTGGGCCTCAGCTCTGCCAGTCGTTGCGGACCACGTACGGGATCTTGAGACCACGAGCAGCCCATGGCAGGCTCATGCCGCATGATCGATGACTTCGCGAAGAACAACCTGCACACGAGACTGCGGCGGGACCGCAAGGCGCTGCTCTGGAAACTCGACGGCTTGTCCGAGTACGACGCCCGCCGGCCTTTGACGGCGACCGGGACCAACCTCCTCGGCCTGGTCAAACACGTGGCCACCGTCGAGGCCAGGTACTTCGGCGAGGTCTTCGGCCGCCCTTGCCCGGAGCCGCTGTCCCGGTGGCAGGACTACGACGGCAGCGATCAGTGGGCGGCCGAGGACGAGACCCGCGATCAGATCATCGAGTTCTGTCGGCGCACGTGGGAACACGCGGACGCGACGATCAACGAGCTTCCCCTCGACGCCCCCGGCCACGTGCCGTGGTGGCCGGAGCCGTATCCCAACACGAACCTGTTCGCCATCTTGGTCCATGTCCTCGGCGAGACCAACCGGCATGCCGGGCACGCCGACATCCTGCGCGAGGGCGTCGACGGCCGGACCGGGGTACGCCCCGAACACGAGCAGCAGATCGACGAGGAAGCCCGCGCAGGCTACCGCGCGAAGGTCGAGCAGGCCGCCAGGTCGGCCGCACGCATCAAGGCTGATGAGGCTCCCTGAATCCGGCCGTTCCTTGCTCCGGAGTTCCCCCGGAGTTCCCCGGAGTTGCTCGGCCTAACTCCCCGCCCACCGGTCCCTGGTCCACGGACACCGCCTCGCGCGGTGCGGCCTGCCGGTCGGCGACCCCGTGGGCGGTGCGGCTCTCATGTCCAGGCTATGCGTCCGTTGCTTCGTGGTCGGGAGGCCCTGTCAGGATGGGCAGGAGAGCTCCCAGGGCGACGACGCAGAGGAGCAAGGGCACCGGCAGAAGACCGCCCTCGACGGAGTCGATGCCGTCGACGCCGTACCCGGCTCCAAAGAACCAGGTCAGGCTGCCGCCGATGACAAGCAGGTGGCAGTGCTTCTCCCGCACGATCCGCATGCCCGCCCACAACAGCAGGGGCATCGCGAGCACAGTGCTCAGGACGAACGTGGCGAGCCACACGCCGGTGCCCGCCCAAGCTTCCTCGGGACGGGCCTGTTGCTCGGCGCGTGCCCTCGCGAGCCCCGTACTTAGGATCACATGGCACACCAAGACGGCCAGAGCGGTGACCATCGCCCCCTTCACGGCCCGGCCCGGGCGGATTCGTGTCATGGCTGCACACTCGCCGGAAGGACCGCGGGGCGCATGAGCATCCGTACTCATCCCCTCCAACCTCTGCGGCCGTTCTTGAGTTGACTCAAGAACGGCCGAGGCGCAGGCACCGCGAGACGCTGGCCCACGTGCCCGGTGCGGTGCTTACAGCCGGATCAGCAGGTGGAGCTACGGACCTTGGCGAAGGCGTTGTTGGCGACCTTGACGTAGATGGTCTTCTTGTTCTTGCGGTTGTACTTCTTCGAGAAGTCGCGGCCCGGGGTGAGCTCGAAGTCGACCTTGAAGCAGCGTCCCTTCTTCACCTGGAAGACGTCCCAGTCCTGGGTGCCCTTGGTCCGCTCACCGGGCTTGAGCCAGTTCCTCTTCTGGTTGTTGCAGGTCGGCTTCTTGGTGGTGTAGCTGCCGGTGCTCCCAGTGCTCTTGCACCAGTTCTTCAGGGCGTAGAAGCCCTTCCCGCTGTCGTTCCAGGTCTGAGAACACAGGGGCGGACGGCACCAACTGCCTGTTGTGCTCGCAGCGGGGGCCTTCGCAGGGGGTGCCGCGTTCGCAGTGGGCGCCGGGCCCGCCAGGGTGGCGGCGGTCCCGATCGCCACCACGGTGGCCGCGGTCCTGACGTGCTTGAGCACGGGCTTCGTGGAGACGGTCACGTTCTTCTCCCTCGTTCGGTGGCCGGCCCTCATGGACCGGCAGGCCCGACGCTAGGGCGGTCGCGGAGGCCGTCACCAGGACCTTCGGGCAGGGCCGAAACACGGTCGGCGGCCAGGCCGAGCTCCGGTTCGGCCACAGGCCGTCAGCAGTCGGGCGGCGGCGCCGCGGCGGCTGCGGTGGCGGTCGCGGGATCGGTGCAGTGGTCCACGGGAATCAGGCCGCGACGAGCTCCCGCTCGCGCCCCGGCGTCTTGACCTCGGGCTTCTTGTTCGGAAGCGAGAGCCGGAAGACCTTGTGCCACGCGGAGAACACCTGCTTGGGCAGCGGCCCGGTGACGTACTCCAGCTCGTACTTCTCGAACAGCGCGCGCACCTTCACCGCGACCTCGGCGTACCGGTTGCTGGGCAGGTCCGGGAACAGGTGGTGCTCGATCTGGTGCGAGAGGTTGCCGGTCATGAAGTGCATGGCCTTGCTGCCGCTGATGTTCGCCGAGCCCATCATCTGGCGCAGGTACCACTGGCCGCGCGTCTCGCCCTTGATCGACCGGCGCTCGAAGACCTGCACGCCCTCGGGGAAGTGGCCGCACATGATCACCGAGTGGGACCAGAGGTTGCGGACCAGATTCGCGGTGAACGTGGCGGCGAGCGTGGGGAGGAACGACGGACCCGAAAGGAGCGGGTGGACCACGTAGTCCTTGAGCACCTGCTTGCGGATCTTGCGGCCCACGGCCCTGGCCCGCGCGCGGAACTCCGGGTTCTTGCGGCGGCGCTTGTTCAGGTTCTTGCCGAGCTCCAGGTCGTACGCCGCGATGCCGTACTCGAAGAAGCAGGCGTTGACGAAGTTCCACAGCGGCTGGCCGAGGTGGAACGGGTGCCACTTCTGGTCCTCGTCGACGCGCATGATGCCGTAGCCGAGGTCGTTGTCCTTGCCGATCACGTTCGTGTACGTGTGGTGCAGCTCGTTGTGCGAGTGCTTCCACTGGTCGGCCGGCGAGACGTGATCCCACTCCCAGGTGGTGGAGTGGATCTTCGGGTCCCGCATCCAGTCCCACTGGCCGTGCAGGATGTTGTGGCCGATCTCCATGTTGTCCATGATCTTCGCCACGGACAGTCCGGCGGTGCCGAGCACCCACGCGGGCGGGAACCTCGAGAACAGCAGTACGCCCCGACTGGCCAGCTCGAGCTTGCGCTGCGCCGCGATGACCTTGCGGATGTACGCGGCGTCCTTCTCACCGCGGCTGGCGATCACCTCGTCGCGGATCGCGTCCAGCTCGCGGCCGAGCTCCTCGATCTGCTCCGCGGTGAGGTGGGCGGTGGGGTCGATGGCGGTCAAGGTGTTCCTACCGTTCGATGTCGCAGGGGCCCGCCGCGGCGGACACGCAGGTCTGGATGAGGACGCCCGGTTCGGCCTCGGTGATCTCGCCGGTGCGCAGGTCGCGGACGGCGCCCGTCTTGAGCGGCGTGACGCAGCCGAAGCAGATGCCCATGCGGCACCCGGAAGGCATGAGCACACCGGCCTCCTCGCCGATGTCCAGCAACGGCGTGGCGCCGTCCGCGTCCACGGTCTTGCCGGTGGCGCTGAACGTGACCTCGCCGCCGTCGCCGGCGACGACGATGCTGGGGCGGAAGCGTTCGGTGTGCAGGCGCTCGTGGACGCCGTGCTCGGCCCAGTGCTTCTCGGCGGCGTCGAGCAGGCCCGCGGGCCCGCAGGCCCAGGTCTCGCGCTCGGCCCAGTCGGGCACGAGTTCGCCGAGACGGGCGATGTCGAGCATGCCGTCGGTGTCGGTGTGCACCTCGGTGAGCCGCAGCTTCTTGTCCGCGACGAGGTCGTGCAGTTCGCTGCGGAAGATCACGTCGCGCGGCTGCGGAGCGCAGTGGACCATGACGGCGTCGTCGAACTCGGTGTCGCGCAGCATGCCCATCACGGGCGTGATGCCGCTGCCGGCCGTCAGGTAGAGCACCTTGGCGGGCCTGGCCTGCGGCAGCACGAAGTCACCGGCCGGCTGATCGAGCTGGATCAGCGTGCCCGGCTTGGCCCTGCGGACCAGGTGATTGCTGACCTTGCCGTCCGGGATCGCCTTCACGGTGATCGTGACGCGGCCGTCCTGGCGGTTCGTCGGCGAGGTGATGGAGTAGGCACGCCACAGGCGCACCCCGTCGACGTCGACCCCGATCCGCATGTACTGACCGGCCGTGTGGCCGCGCCAGCCCCGTCCCGGCCTGATCAAGATGGTCGCGGCGTCACGCGTCTCGGGGTGCACGGCCTCGATGCGCCCACGCAGGTCAGCGCCCGCACGCAAAGGGCTGACCAGGTCGAGGTAGTCCGACGGCAGCAGCGGCGTCGTGACCATTTCCAGCAGATTCCACGCCCTGCTGCGGAGGGCTGCACTCGTCATGGCCCCAGCTTGGTGCGCCTCAGGGCGTAAAGTCCTGACCGTAGGATGTGAATCTGTTCGGCCGAATTGTTCGCAGGGAACAAACAACGTGAGCCATGCAATCCGGAGGGCCAGCGAACTGGCCCTGGATGAGACGACGGTCACTGCGCTTCGGGCAGCGCTGAAGACCACCGCCGACGAGGTCGTCCAGGCGATCATCGACGAGGTCCCTTCCTACGCCAACGCCCTTTCGGGTCGCATGGGCGCCACCATCCGCCGAGCCGTCCGCACCGCCCTGGGGAACTACCTGGACCTCGCGAGCGGGAAGGCCACAGGCGGCGACGCCGGGGACGCGGCCTACGAGCTGGGCCGCGGCGAGGTGCGCGACGGCCGTTCCATGGACGCCCTGCTCAGCGCCTACCGCGTCGGCGCCCGCGTGGCCTGGCGATGCCTGGCAGCGGGTGCCGTACCCGCAGGTCTGCCCGCCGCCGAGGTCGCCAAGTTCGCCGAGCTGACCTTCGCCTACATCGACGAGCTCTCCGCCGCGAGCGCCGCGGGCCACGCCGACGAACTGGCCGCCCGGGGCCGGGCCCACGAGCGCCACCTGGAACACCTGGCCCGCGACCTCCTCGCCGGCGCGAGCCCGGACGTGCTGCTGGCCTCCGTCCAACGGGCCGGGTGGCAGCCTCCGGTTTCGCTGACCGCGGTCCTGCTGCCCGCCGCCCAGGCCCGGCCGGCCTACCGCGCGCTCGACCCGAGCACCCTGGTCCTCGACGATCTGCCGGACTCCACCGGTGTGCTGCTCGTCCCCGATGCCGACCGATCACATCTCATGCGGCAGCTGACCGACCGCACCGCCGTGGTGGGCCCGGCCCGGCCGTGGACTCGTGCGTCGGCCTCGTACGCACGAGCCGTACGCGCGCGCTCCCTCTCCTCGGACATTCGCGACACCGAGGACCACCTGCCCGAGCTGGTGCTGACCGCCGACGCGGACGCGTTCGCAGACCTGCGTGCCCGAGCCCTCGCACCGCTGCGGAACCTGCCTGTCGCGACCGCACGGCGGCTGGAGGAGACGTTGCGGGCGTGGCTGCTGCACCAGGGCAGGCGGGACGAGGTGGCGGCGACGTTGTTCGTCCATCCCCAGACGGTCCGGTACCGGATGGCGCAGCTGCGGGAGCTGTTTCCGGATCTCGCGACGCCACACCGGGTCCTTGAACTGACGCTGGCGGTCGGGCTTCGGGCCGGCTGACGCGTACTTCGACCGTCCTTACGGTTTGTGGGTCACCCAGAGCAGTTCCGCCGGCCAGCGGTGTGCCCAGTCGGGTGGGTCGGTTTCGTTGTAGCCGTTGAGTGTTCCCGGTTCGGGCCGCGGCTCGATGAGGTCGTCGATGATGAGACCCGCGCCGCGCAGGACCCTGACCCAGTCGCCGTAGGTGAGCTGATAGCTGGTCGCGCCGTCGCCTTCGGCGATGGTGTTCAGCCCGAAGTAGTCCTGCTGCAGCGTCGTGGTCACGCGGCTGGCGGCTTCGTCGTAACACGCTTCGAACCACGGGCTGGCGACGTTGAACACCAGGCGCCCACCTCGGCTCAAGACGCGTGCGGCCTGCGGGACGGCCAGATGCGGGGGAGCCCAGCTGAGCCCACCGAAGTCGCAGAACACCAGGTCGAAGCTGTCGTCGGCGAAGGGGAGGTGTTCGGCGGCGCCTTGCACCAGCGGGTAGCGGGCCGCTCCCATCGCGCGGGCCGCTGCGGCGAGTTGGGCTTCGGACAGGTCGAGTCCGACCACGGATGCGCCCTCGGCGGCGAGCGCCCGGGACCACTGACCGGCGCCGCAGCCCAGTTCGAGGACGCGCTTGCCGGTGACGTCGCCCAGGGCGCGCAGGTGCGCGTCGGGGATGGAGTACATGCCCCACAGCCGGGGTGCGGCGCCGATCTGCGGGTCGTGCTCGTGCTGGTAGGCGCTGCTGATCTGGTTCCAGAGCCGCCGGTTGGCGGGGATGCTGTCCACGTGGTGACTCCAGCACTGCTTGCCGGGGGCGGTCAACACGATTAGGGCACTGGCCGGCCCGAGCCCCGGTCCGGCCCGTGGCGCGCCGGACAGGTCCTAGGCCGGGAGGGAGAAGCCCTCGGGTGGGGCACCCTCGACGAACAGCATTCCCACCCGGGCCTTGCCCTCTCGTATCTCTCGGGCTCGCCGGTACTCGGGGGAGTCGTACCACTCCCGGATCCGGTCCATGTCGGGAAACTCGATGACCACGAGCCGGGAGGAGTCCCAGGTGCCTTCCACGGGCTCGGGCGTGGAGCCTGTGACCAGTTAATGGCCGCCATGGCTGGCGTTTCCGCTCATCGTCGTCGAGCGTGGTGACGTCGTAGAGCGCGATGGCTTCGGCGGCGTACTGCCTGGTGTCGTCGGTCAGGTCGGCCGCGGTCCCGCAGATTCACAGACAGCAGGGTCTCCGGCAACCGGCCTCGGCAGTCCGGTGAGCAGGGTCCAAGTGCAGGTTCTCAGCTTGTTTTTTTAAGCTCTGGGCCTCTGGGGTGACGTGCTTGATCATGGGTGAATGACTGCCTTTTACCATGTGTGCTTCGTGGTCCCGGATATCGAGCAGGCGATGCAGGACCTTCGGCGTGCAGCCGGAGTCGAGTGGAGTGAGCCAGTGTCCGACCGGCTCGGTGAGTGGGACTTCCGCATCGTCTTCACCGCGGGCGGGCCGCCCTTCATCGAGCTCATCGAAGGGCCCTCGGGCAGTCCCTGGGACGCGTCCAGGGGAGCCAGGTTCGATCACATGGGCTTCTGGACCAGCGATGTGCGGCGCGGGTCCCAGCGTCTGGAAGAAGAGGGCGTGCCCGTGGACTTCTCCGGTTGCCCCTATGGCCGGCCGTTCGCCTATCACCAGATGGACAGCATCGGTGCCCGGATCGAACTCGTTGACGTCGGCAGGCAGGCCGGCTTCCTCAACCGGTGGCATCCGGGCGGGAAGCCGATGCCCGCCATCGACGAGAAGCCCAGAAAGCATCGCTGAACGTAATCAACGCAAAGCTCACAACCGCTCCTCGCGGACCGGCGGGTGTCTAATGATCTGCGCGCTGTCCGTGCGAGGTCTCGGGCTGCCGTATCCACGCGGCCAGTAGCCGAAGCGCCTCTTCGGAGCTGGAGCCCGCCTCGGCGGTGTAGACGCTCAGCCGCTGGTCCTGGTCGGCGGGCAGGGTGAGGGACTCGTAATTGAGGGTGAGCGGGCCGAACATGAACCGCACCAGGTTCCATTCACGGTGCGGCAGGACCTCGAAGTCGGTGAGCAGCGCACGTGCCATCTGGTTGGACGCGAGCACGTCCAGTCGCCGCCCCAGCACGAGGGCGGGGGTGTGATCGAGGATCCGGAGCAGGTCGCGCAGCCCCGGGCGGACCGGCTGTGGACGCGTCGCCGTGCGGCGGGGCTTGCCTGCGGCGGGTTTGGCGAGCTGGAACAGATGGGTGCGTTCGACGGAATCGAGGCGTAGCGCGCGGGAGATGGCGTCAAGGACGGTTTCGGAGACGTTGAGTCGGCGTCCGCGTTCCAGGCGTACGTAGTAGTCGACGCTCACGCCCGCCAGCTGCGCGACCTCTTCGCGGCGCAGTCCTGGCACTCGCCGTGAGGCGCCGTCGTCGGACAGGCCCGCCTGATGAGGGGTGATCCGTGCCCGCCGAGAGCGGAGGAACTCGCCGAGAGCCGTGTTGCGGTCCATGCCGTTCACGATAGGGCTCAAGATCGCCCCGACGGCCGGCGAAAGGGGGACTGGCAGACCCCTGGCCCGGCTGTCCCCAGGGCGAAGCGCCCCCCCGGAGGCCGATCAGCAGCCGATTCCGGTGCTGAAGTGGAACGTGTCGAGACCGGCCATGGCCCAACCGCGCCCGGGTCGGCCTCTGTTCGCATCGTACGAAGGGAACTCCTGTGTCGGACACCAAGACATTCCTGATCACCGGCGTCAGCACCGGCCTGGGCCGCGCGCTCGCACGCGCGGCGTTGGCCGCGGGCCACCGGGTGGTGGGCACGGTACGCACGCCCGCCGACGCACGGGCCTTCGAGGCGCTCGCCGGCGACGCGCACGCCCGCATCCTGGACGTGACCGACCACGACGCGGTGGACACGGTCGTGGACGAGGCCGAGCGCGACCTGGGCCCGGTCGACGTACTCGTCGCGAACGCCGGGTACGGCCATGACGGCCTCTTCGAGGAGTCGTCGATGGACGACCTTCGCCGTCAGTTCGAGGTGAACGTCTACGGAACCGTGGCAGTGATCAAGGCCGTGCTGCCGCACATGCGGGAGCGCCGCTGCGGCCACATCATCGCCGTCACCTCGATGGGAGGACTGATCACCATGCCGGGTCTGGGCTTCTACCACGGCAGCAAGTTCGCGGTGGAGGGCATCCTCGAAACGCTCGGCAAGGAGGTCGCCGATTTCGGCATCCATGTCACGGCCGTCGAGCCGGGAAGTTTCCGCACCGACTGGGCCGGCCGCTCGATGGTCTTCGCCCCTCGTGCGATCGCCGGCTACGACGAGCTGTTCGAGCCGCTGCGTGCCCGGCGCACCCAAGGCAACGGGCGTCAGCCGGGCGACCCGGACAAGGCCGCGGCCGCGGTGCTGCGCATCGTGGCGGCCGACCAGCCGCCGACGCGCCTGCTGCTCGGCCCCGACGCCCTTCGGCTTGTCCAGGCCGGACGCGACGCCTTCGAGCGCGACATGCTGGCGTGGGCCGAGTTGTCGGCCTCCACCGACTACGACGACGTCAGGCGATCCGCCTGACGTCACTCGCCGTCGGGCCCAAGCACTGGGCCCCGACGGCGGCCGTCATCACCAGCTGGCCCAGGGCCAGCTCCTGTCCGGTGCTGGACAGCCGTTCCGCCTGGCCTCGCGCATTGCTCGTCACGCGCAATCGGGAGATCACCACCGCATCCCCCTGCGGCACCTTAGGCTGAATCGCTCTTGGATCCGACCGCGTACTTCACGAGGGAAGAGGCGTTCATGGGTGAATTAGACGGCGGGACCGCACTGGTGACGGGCGGCTCGCGCGGGATCGGGCGCGCGGTCGCTCTGCGGCTCGCCGCCGAGGGGGCGCTGGTCGCGGTCCACTACGGCAGCAACGACGAGGCCGCTGCGAAGACCGTGGCGCGGATCGCCGAGACCGGTGGCCGGGCGTTCACGGTGCAGGCCCGGTTCGGCGAAAGCGGTGCGGTGGACCGGCTGTTCGACGGGCTCACCGCCGGGCTCGCCGATCACGGTGCGGACGGCCTGGACATCCTGGTCAACAACGCGGGCATTCACTCGGTCAGTTCGATCGGGCAGCTCACCGAGGAGGAGTTCGAGCGACTCCTTGCGATCAACGTGAGCACGCCCGTCTTCGTGGTCCAGCGGGCGCTGCCGCTGCTGCGGGACGGCGGGCGGATCGTCAACGTGGGCTCGGCGTCCACCCGGATCGCGGACCCCCACCAGATCGGCTACACCGTCACCAAGGCGGCTCTGGCTGCCCTTGGCCCGTCGCTCGCCAACGAACTGGGCCGACGTGGGATCACCGTGAACACGGTCGAACCCGGGGTGGTGCTGACCGACATGATCGCCCACTACGCCGAGGTTCCCGAGGCAGTGGCCGGACTTGAGTCGATCACCGCGCTCGGGCGGATCGGCGAGCCGGAGGACGTCGCGGACGTGGTGGGCTTCCTGGCGGGACCGCAAGGGCGCTGGGTGACCGGCCAGACCATCGACGTCTCCGGCGGCACCTACCTCGGACCCATCACGCCCGGATGATCTGCCGCGGGCGCGTACCGGGGCCGTGACGTCGGCGCGGCTACGCTCCCGGGGTGGCGGGGGTCGGCGCGCCGCTGCCGGTGTAGGAGGGGAGGTTGGCCACCAACTCGGTGAGGGCCGGGTCGCCGGCGTAGCGTCGCGTGTGCAGGTCGGCGATCTTCTGGGCGATGTCCGGGTCGTCGCTGTCGGTGGTGTCGTAGGAGACGAAGGACTCCAGGAGCGGCAGGCCGATCCGGTCGGTGTGGGCGTGGGAGGGCGCCATCAGGTACTCCCAGTAGCCGTCGAGGTCCTCGAGGAGGAAGACGGCGCCGTACTCGAACTCGCCGCCGATGTCTCTGCCGACGACGTAGCGCGTGACCGCGTCGATCGACTCGCCCTGGTTGCGCAGGCTGGCGAGGGCCTCCTCGCGCTGTTGGGCGGTGGCGGTCGTCTTGAAGGTGAATCGGTTGTGGTGATAGATCATTTCTCTTCCTTAGCGGTCTGCGGGCGGCCTTCGGGGTTCGCGGTCGGGGATGACCAGTAGCCGAGCAGTGCCGTCACCGCCTGGTCGGCCAGGCGCAGGGCGCGGTCGTAGCCGACGTCCTTGATCGACCCGATGCTCGCGAGGCCGTGCAGCGTGCCCCACAGCAGGTCGCAGGCGTCCTCGATACTGGGAGGTTCGGCTGCGGTCTCGGCCGCCCATGCGCCGATGAGCTGCCTGGTGAAGGTGATTACGTCGTCGGCGGCGGCGCGGCGGGTGGAGGCATCGACGTCCGTGCCCGGTGCGCCCGACATGAGCTGGTACAGGCCGGGCCGTGACCGGGCGAACTCCAGGTACGCGACCGCGGCCAGGTGCGGGCCCCGTGACGCCGGTGCGTCGGCCACGGCGGCTCGCATCCGCTGCGCCAACTCGCCGTTGGTGCGCTCCAGCAGCGTGTGCAGGAGCGCCTCTTTGCTCGCGAAGTGCTGGTAGATCACCGGCGCGCTGTAGCCGATCTCAGCGGCGATCCGCCGGATGGTCACCGCTCGCCAGCCCTCGGCCTCGGCCATGCGGCCCGCTGTCTCCAGGATCTCGGCGAACGTCCGCTGACGTACCTCTTCGCGCTTCCCCACCATGAACCCCTAACGACGTTAGGAAATCTAACGCCGTTAGTATTTTGTGCACTCCTGAGTCTGTCAACCCGACGCGGCCAGATTCGTCAGGGGCGGGGGAGGGGGGATCCTGTACCAACGGGCCGTTTCGTTTGGTTCAGCGTGCGGGCCGGAGGTCGGTGCCCACGATGTGGAGTCCGGTCGTGCGAGAGGGGACGAAGCGATGACATTGCGTTCCGATGTGGCCGAGTTGCTGGCGGGGGCCAACATCCTCGACGTGGACGTCGACGAAGCCCTCGCGGACGAGCACGTCCGATCGTCCGCGTACCAACGCGTCGTCTCGGTGACCGCTTCCTCGCGGAGCCGCGACCGGGACCGCGCGATCGTCGCCACGATCCTGCGCGACCCCCACGAGATGGGGGCCAAGACGGCGGTGGTCGCCCTCGTGGACAGGATCGCCACGCAGGTGACCGGTCCTGCCGAGTTCCGGCAGTGGTCGGCCGAACTGCTGCCGGAGATCGACCAGCTCAAAACGGGGGAGTACCGCGAGTTCATTCGCCGCCGCATCCACGACTGGCTGTTCCACCTGTCCATCGAGGACGGTCACGTGCCGACACCGGTCGAGTTGGCGAAGGTCACGTACTGGATGCAGCGCGTTCTCGCCGAGCAGTCGACGTCGCCGGAGGTACTCGCCCTGCTCGCCGGGTCAGGCTGCAGCAGGAAGATACGAAACATCGCGAAGGACCGGGCCGGAAACCGCAAGCTCAGAACGCGATGAGGCAATAGTGGCAATGGGCGGGCGCGCAGACTGCCGCACTCTCAAGAGCCGCGCCATGTCCCAAAGTCAGGCTGCACGTATCACCTTTAGTCCAATCGAGGGAAGGCGGAGCGGTCTCCACCGATGTGGACCCGCCAGCTGCGGAAGGATGCGTTCCATGCGAACCATGAAACGCGTACTCCTCGCGGCTGCGGCCGCATCCCTGCTGGTGGCGAGCCACAGCGCAACTGCCGCGGCCTCCGCGCCCGCACCCACGCCCGTACAGTCCACTCCGGCAGCCGGTCCGGGCTGGCACCACGTGGCGGACTTTCCTCCGGACGAGCTGAACCGCTGCCACGAGCGCGGCCGGTGGTACATGGAGAACGGCGTACGCGCCTACGAGTGCCGACCCGCCGGAGTCTGGCAGTTGTGGGTTCTGACCGAGCCCTCCTGACCAGGGCCGGGGCCGGATCGTTGCCCTCAAGGTGGTGCCTGCCTGGCAGCAATGCCGGGCAGGCACCACCAGCTCGCCGGTCACTCCAGTGGTGTCATGAGTTGCCGCACGGGATGTAGGGGACCGTCTTGGTCTGGGTCTTGCTGCCGTTACGGTCGCTGATGAACAGGGTCACGGTGTATTCCCTGCTGCGGAGGCACCCGAAGGTGAATGTCGCGGTCCGGGCTGAATTGCTGGAGTTCGTTACCGGGTTGCTTCCCCCGGGGTCGGCCTGGAATGTCGGATCGAAATTGGGCTCGCCCCCGAACCACTTGGCCTTACAGGTGATTTGCCCTGGGCCGCCCTGCGTGCGATTCGCAGAACACGTGAAGGACTCGATGTCGAAGTCGGGGGCGGCCGCGGCTCGGGTCGTCGTTCCGGGCGTCGCGGCGGTCTGCGCCGTGTGCGCCACCGGCGCGGCGGGTGCCGACGCGTGCGACCGGGGAGCGAAGAGCCCGGCCATCGCGACGAGCGCGAGGACGACTGCCGCCCAGAGGGCCGTGGGCGCCAGGACTTTTGTTCGACTCACGGGCTTTCCTTTCGTTGGAAGCGTGCGGGTCGAGCGGCGGCAACGCCGCCGTCGGTAGTAGTTCGCGCGAGACCGGCCAGCGGATGGGTCGACTTCGACGATCACCTCGATCGGCCCCAGCGGTGGCCAGGGCTTGGCTGGGGATGGGACCCGGGGGTGTTGTTGCACCTGCCGTAGCGGCATGTGCTGTCCTCGGAGGCACCACAGCACGAAAGGCTCCGTCTGCGATGTACTCCTCCGTCACACCTCCCCGCCAGATCAAGATCGGTGATGCCGCTGCCTTCGCCGGGACCACCCCGCGCGCCATCCGCCACTACCACCAGATCGGGCTGCTGCCGGAGCCCGAGCGAGGCGGGGACGGCCGCCGCCGCTACGGCTACGACGACATGATCCGCCTGCTGTGGATCCGCAAGATGGCAGAGACCGGCATCAGCCTCGACGACATGCGGGCCGCCTTCGACGAAACCCGGGACATCGAGGAGAACCTGGACCGGCTGGAGGAATCCCTGGCCGCCCAGGAAGCCGCCATCAGGCGCCAGCGCGCGGCCGTCCAGCGCCTGCGGGCCGTGGGCAACCCGCTGGGGTTGCTCTCTGACCTGGTGACGGACCGGCTTAGCCATCTGCCCCCTGGCGCGCTGCGACCCTCCGACCTGGAATCCCTGCTGGTCACGGAACGGGTCTTCGGCCCGCTGGGCGCCGCTGTGCAGGCCAGCGTGTTCATCGTGCTGGCCACCCACCCCGACCTGCGGGCCGAGGAGGACCGTCTCGACGCAGCCGAGGCCGCCCTCGATGACGGCGTCGACCCCGATGACCCTCGCGTCGAGGAACTCGCCGCACAGCGATTCGCCCACCACAAGGCCCTGCATGAGGCCATCGAGACCGCTGGGCTGGAAACGGCCGAGGAGAGGCTCTTCGAGATCTACGATGCCGACCTCAATGGCGAGGAAGCCGTCCAGATGAGCGCCTTCGAAGCTGTCACCAAGATGCCGTACGACTTCTCTCCCGCCCGGATGCGCTGCATGGAACTCACCGCGCAACTCCTCGGCCAGGACGACTCCGCGGACAGCTGATCGCCTGTGCCTGGAACCGACGCGGCCCCGCCCCCTGCCTCTGGAGATCAGGACGAGGCTGTCCGGGGTCCGCGGGCTGGACCCGGTCGGCGATCAGAATTCCACGGTGACGAAGCCGTCCTCGTCGGCCGGTGCGGGTGCCAGCACGCGGTAGCCGAACTCCTGCTTCAGGCCGGCGAGGTCCCAGTCCGCCGCCCGATCCCGGTAGTTGAAGACGAGGTCCTTGCTCGCCCCGCCGTTCTTCAGGATCCGGGCGATGGCGATGTCGTCCGGATGGCCGTGGACCTTTCCGTTGGTGGAGATCAGGTAGCGCCCGCAGTCGAGGAGGCCGAGGAGCTCGTTCGAGACGTTCTTGGAGCTGCCGTGGTGGGCGACCTTCAAGGCGTCGATCCGCAGGCGCCCGCCCTCGTCCTCGGCCCGCGGCCGGATCGAGTCCACCAGGCGCGGGTCGTCCGCGTCGCCGGTGAAGACGATCCGGGTGCCCTCGAACTCGAACAGCAGGGCGATGCTGGTCGGGTTCGTGGGGGACCTGTCCCGCTTGAACGGTGCGGCGGCCAGCTCGTCGACGTCGATCGCGCCGAAGCGTTCGATGCCGGGCGCCGCCTCCCTCTCCAGGGGGTCCACGCCCGGGATCAGCCCCGCCTCCTGACACTTCGCCTTCCACGTGGGAATCAGCGACTCCAGCAGTCGGCGGTCCGGGGCGAGCACTTCCATCGTGGATCCGTCGTCGAACCAGGTCAGGGGATGGCCGACTTCGATGCTGCGGCCCTCGAAGGCCGTGTTCCAGGGGAGCTGCTGGGCGATGAGCTCGGTGGTGAGCTTCTCCCCGTCCACCGCGCCGAAGATCTCGCGGTCGTGGAGGTGGTCGAAGCCGTTGAACCACACGTCGCCGAACTCGACCGTCCGGTCGGGGTCTTCGAGCAGTGCCAGTACGCCGAGGATGTGGTCCTGGTCGACGTGGGTCACCACGAGCACGTCGATCAGGCCGTCCAGCTCGGCGAGCAGGGGCTTGATCCGTCCGTAGGTGCCGTGCCGTCCACCGTCGAAGAGGATCCTTCGCATGAATGTGTCGTCGCCGTACTCGAGGAGCAGGCAGTCGCCGTCCTCTGCGGGCAGCATCCTGAGCCGGATCATCACGCACTCCCTTGCCTCAGGTCGAGAATCAGGAACGGCTGGCGCATGTCGGCCTGCCACGACAGGCGGCGTACCTCGTCGAGGCGGCGTACGCACTCGGGATCGTCGGGGAAGGCGGAGAGCCCGTCGACGAGCCAGACGAGCCCGAGCGTGTAGAAGGGGATGCCTCGGTCGAATGCTTCGATCAGCCCGTCCCGCGCCCGCCGCAGGTCCGGCGGAGTGCGGCGCAGCATCCGCATCGCCCGCAGGATCGCCCCGTCGCTGATCCAGGGGTAGGAGTCAGCCAGCCGCTCCAGCCAGGGATCCCAGTAGGTCTCGCCCCTGGTGTGGTCGGTGCCGATGAGCACGTAGGCCCCGGCCGCCGCCGCGAGCGGGTTCACGGACTTGGAGTAGAGCATCGCCTCGACATCGGTGAAGAGCTGGGCCGCCATGTCGAGGGCGCCTTGGGACATGTACGCCAGACCGGCTCCGATCGCCGGATCGCGGACGGCGATGGCGACGGCGCTCCCGGTCGGGCTCTGCCGCAGATTGACCAGAACCTCGACCTCGCTGCTGCCCCAGGGCAGGGGGAGGGTGACCAGGCGTACGGATTCCTCGGCCTCCACGACCAAGAACTGCCGTTCACCGGGCGGATCGCCGACGGCTCCGACAGGTCCGGTCGGGCCGAAGCGGTAGAGCGGCGAGACCGCCTCCCCGCGCACGTCGGGCTCCGGGAGGACGAGAGGCTCGCCCCGGGCGATCTGCCGGGCGACCGGCTCGCCCGGCAGGTTGTCCCCCAGAGCCAGCATCGACGCGAAGGCGCAGTTCGCGGGCGAGGCGTCGCCGATCCAGGTGGCGAGCCGGGTCAGGTCCACATCGGCCTGGAGGGCGGGCTCGCGCGGCGTGGATGCGGGGGCGACCATGGACCGCGAGGCGATCGATTTGGCGAGCGGGACCTCGGCGGGGCTGTGGTAGACCCTGCCCGACTCGATGTTGCCCATGAGGTACTGCCAGGAGTGCGTCTCGTAGGGGGAATCCGTCATGGCGAACTCGACCGGAGTCTCCTTACCCTCCACCGCCACGGCGTCTTCCGTCAGCACCAGCCCCGATGGCAGGGTCGCCGACACGAGGTAGCGGCCGGGCGTCACGGGATACACCGTGGGGCGGGGATCGATCCCGCAGGGGATCAGGATGTGGTGCCGGCTCTCGCCCTTGAGGTCGGCCGAGAGGATGTCACCGACAATCACCGCTTCGTTGGACTCGCCGGTGGGGGAGCGGGAGAGGTGGAGCCTGACGGCGAGGGCGGTGCTCATGGCCGAGCCAATCGGACGCGGAAGAACGGCGGTCGGGCGTCGAGCTTCTTGGTGCGCAGGTCCGCGGGGCCCAGGATGGCCTCGACTTCGTACTGGCCGAGCGACAGGAACGGAGCCCACTCGCGGAAGTCGGGTTCTTCGGCGGGGTCGGGCGGCGGGCGGCGCAGCGTTTCCCCGCCGGGGCGCTTGCAGACGAATTCGGCGCGCGCGTTGTCCTCGGGGGCCGCGCAACCGATGTACACCGGGACGACCGGGGTGCCCCTCAGTTGGTGGAAGTCGAAGTCGAACGACTCGCCGCTGGTCGGTGTCGAAGCGCCCACGAGGGTGCCCGCGAACGAAGGCTCCTGCATGAAGCGGACGATCGAGTGCAGGAGCGTGGCGGTGGTCACCCGCCACACGCTGTCTTCGGTGTTCTCGCTCGCCGAGCCGTCGAAGCTCCGCAGCAGAGCGTCGGTGAACAGACTGACGCCCCCGGCACGTCCGACGGCCGCCGCGCGGAGCATGGTCGAGTAGAGGACGGCGTGCATGCGCGGTTCGAACCCGGCGGGGCGCAGGTTCCCGCCGACGACGACCCGTCCGAGGGTGTCCCTGCCCACCGTGTTGACGAGTGCGTCGGAGCCTTCCCGGCAGGCGTCGACGAAGAAGACCTGCTGGGCGGCCCTGCAGTTGTTGAGTCCCCGGACCAGCGCCTCGAAGTGCAATGCGCCGTTCAGTGGGCTGTTCCGGTCGGCGAACATGTCGGCCGCCAGCAGAGAGGAGTCGGTTCCCAGTGAGACGCCGTGACCGCAGAAATAGAAGACCAGCCGGGCTTCGGCGTGGTCGCCCCGGTCCTTCCACTCCTTGATGGCGTCCACGATGTTGTCGATGGTTGCCGCTTGGACAACATGGTTGGCCTGCGTCTTCGGGTGGACGAAGGGGGTGGGCGCCGCTTCGCTCAGCAGGAGCGCGAGAGTCGCCAGCGGCTTTCGCTCGTCGTGATACTGATCGATCATCCAGTTGGCGAATGCGCGAGCTGAGAGAGGCGGTGAGGACAGCTGCCTCAATCCCACGGCGCCCGGGTGGTCCGTCGGCGAGGGACCACCGTTCAGATGCGTATACGCCCCGACCCCGATGACGAGCGCGTGCGTGGACGAGGGCCCCGCGTTCTCGTCCAGATGCACCGTGAAACCGGCCATGGGACCTCCGCACGATGCACCGGCAGACCGGTGGGAGGCTTTGCTCCTATTATAGAAGCAAATGCGGATAACTGTCCCTTGGAGACCGTGATGGGCAAGAACATCGTGGTGTGCCTGGACGGTACGGGCAATCAGCTCAAGGCGCGCGGCAACACCAATGTGGTCAAGCTCTACGAGATGCTCGACCTCCGCGACCCCACCGCGCAGATCGCCTACTACGACCCCGGCGTCGGCACCTTCTCCGCCGCCGGTGCCTGGTCGCTCCCCGCCCGCAAGCTCTCCAAGCTCCTCGGGCTCGCCTTCGGCTCCGGACTCAAGGCCAACCTCGCCGAGGCCTACACGTATCTGATGCACCATTACGAACCCGGCGACCGGATCCACCTCTTCGGCTTCAGCCGCGGCGCCTACACCGCCCGCGCCCTCGCAGGGCTGCTCAAGTCCGTCGGCCTGCTCCGCCCCGGCTCGGAGAACCTCGTCCCGTACGCCATCGCCGTCTACGCCAAGAACCGCACCTTCAGCAAAGACGACTGGAAGCAACTGCACCAATTCGCTGCCGCGTTCAGCCGGAAAGTCGACGAACGGACGGGCATCCCAGTCCACTTCATGGGGCTGTGGGACTCGGTGAAGGCCGCCGGACTGCTGCGCTGGAACCTGCGCTGGCTCCATACCCGGCGGATCTCCAACGTCCACCGGGTCCGCCACGCCGTCTCCATCGACGAGAAGCGCCGACCGTACGAGGAGTACCTCGTCCTCCCCCCTGAGGAACCGGGGGCACCGGGCCCGCTGATCGAGGAGGTCTGGTTCGCCGGAGTCCACTCCGACGTGGGCGGCACCTTCGAGGGCGACAAACCGAAGCAGCCAGAACCAGAAGATGCCGCGAAGCTCTCCACGGTCACCCTCAAGTGGATCGTGGACGGCGCCCTCGACTCCGGTCTGCTGCTCAAGGACGGGACATACGCGAAGCACGTCACACTCCGCCCCGCTCACGCACTGGCCACGGTGCACCGCATGGGCGCCGTCTGGGCCCTGCTCACCTACCGGCGCCGCCGCGTCCCCGACGGCGCCCGGGTGCACGACACCGTACGGCTGCGCATCGAATCCGATGCCGCGTACGCGAAGCGGATCCCGGCCGGTGTCGGGTGGGCGGACAAGGAATGGCTGTCGCCGCACCCGGGCGCCCGCTGACGGGATCACACCGCGCGATCCGGGCGCGCGGATGTCACATCAGCCGCTGAGGTCGAACACGCCCCAGGTGGTGAAGGGCTCAGCCTGGACGTAGATCCTGCTTCCGCGGCCGACGACCCGCCGGCGGCCGGGGGCGGTGCCATCGGGCTGGGTAAGCAGGCCGACGTCCGTTGGCTCGACGGATGTTTCGATGATCTCTCCGTGGGCGAGTCGGTCCTGCTCCTCGCCGTAGCCGCCGTAGAAGGCGACCCGCTCACCGTGGACGGCCACCGCGTGGGAGCCCCAAATATGGTTGTTCGCCCACACCCTCACGGGCCGATCGGTGCGGTCCGGGCGTATCTCGACGAGCGGGAAGTCCGTGTAGGGGCACGCCCAGGCGGCGGTGCCCGACACGTTCAGGGCGTAGCAGTCGAAGAGACCGGAGATGCGGGCGTCGTCCGACGTCCAGGTGTGCTGACCCGTGGAGCTCCAGCGGTGGATCCCGATCGGGTTCTCGTCGAAGTGCCCGACCCAGATCTGGCCGGCCTCGTCCACGAGCAGGTGCTCGACGGCGTCCCCGACGGAGAAGGACCAGGTCTCGCGGCCGAGCGCGTCGAAGACCTGGACCTGATTCCCGTCCTCGTGCCGGCGGACGCGAGACGCGGCGACGACGAACCCGCCGTCGGGCAGGCGGTCCAGGTGAGGCCAGCGGGCCCGCACGGCGCTGAGCTCGGTGAGTTCGACGTTGCCGCCCGGATCGACGGACACGACCAGCGCGTCAAAGGGCGGGACATCGCCGCCGCGCTGCGGAGCGCGTTCACCGAGCAGCCAGTGAGCGGCGCCGAAAACGTCGACGGTACTGGCCAGGACGTGGCGCTCGTGGTGTGCCCGGGGGAGGTGGGCGTAGGGGACGAGGACGGTCTTCTGCACGGGTGGGCTCTCCTGGGTGGACGGTCGGTCACGGCCATCGGGCGCTGCGGTGCGGGAAATCGGCGGCGCGCGAGCGGCGGAGAGCGGAACGGGGCGCCTAGAGGGCATGGCCCTTTCTGGTCGTCATGAGGTGATCATGGTTGACATCAGCCCCAGGGACAAGCCATTTCGGGTGCGACGGAGCGCTCCAGGTCCTCCAGTCTCGACAGCGGTGCCCCGGCCGACACTTGATCACTCCGCTGACATCACCAATGCGCCCAGACCGGGCCGGCGGGTGTAGGGCAACGCTGCGTTCGTCCAGGCGGAGGCCGATCGCGCGTATCCGCCCTCGGATGACGTTCGGGTCCGAGGCAAGGTGTCGCGAGGTGTTCAGGCGATGAAATCGTGGAGAGCGGGCCATGGAGCGGTCTTCTCGACTGGTCCGATGTAGACCACGGCCTCCTCGAACTGGAAGTAGGAGAGCCCTTCGTGGCGTGGGCCGATGACGAGGAGGTTGCTCCCGCGGCGCCAGGCCGCGTGCCGCCATTCGCCCGGCCCCATGGCCAGGGTGCCGCCTTCGGTCCTGAGGTCGCGCTCCGGCGGACCGAGTCGCTCACTGAATCCGGCGACAGCGGCATCGATCTGCGCATCGAACACCTCTCGCCCGACGTTCTCGTGGCTGGACCAGCCGGACAACGTGCCCCAGAAGTCCTCCCCCCAGTCCTCGCCGCCCACCCAGTAGAAGTGGGCGAACGACAGGGCGAGATGGCTCCCGAGATGAACGAGATGACCTTCGGCCGTGACGAAAGTGTCTTCCAACGGCAAGTCGTCACCTTCGCGCCAGCCCAGACGCCGCATCGCCGCATCGGGGACCGTTCGGTCGTCCCACGGCAGTTCCGCCAGACCGACGATCTGCTCCACCACAAAGGGTGTGACGGGGCAGACGGCGACGTGTTCGGCGATCGGATCCTGAGCTGTGATCGGGGCTTCGTCTGTCATGGCAGAACGGTAACCAGGTCCTGTGGCGACATCGACGCCCCCTGCGTCCGGCCGGTCCGACGTGTGATCCCTGGCGATGACTCGGCACTGAGAGGACAAGGACCGCTCCGTCAACTGACGCCCCTCGCACCACCAGGACCGAGAACTCCACCGGAGTCACCCGGAGTCACCATGGAACGCCCCCAAGTGCCTTGAGGGGTCCGAGATGATCAGGATCAGCATCTTCCTGACCCGGCGCGCGGACCTGACCCACACGGAGTGCGTGGAGTGCCGGTGGCCGGTGTTGCGTCGGAGAGCAGAGCACGGAAGCCGTGGCCGAGGCCGTCCAGCTCCGCCGTGACGTCGAGCAGCGGGCTCGGGTCCCTCTCCAGGGTGTCGTCCGGGCCGGTACAGTCCAGGTCGCGCCCGTCGGCCCGTCGCCGGGCCCCCACAGCACAAGTGCCCTGGCCGAGAAGCCCCCGACGGCGAGATCGCTGTACCCGTCCCCGTCGAAGTCGCCGACGGCCAACTCCCTCCCGCAGCTGTCGTACTCCGCGACGTCACCGGGCACCCCCGCCGTGCCGCGGTCGACGACCCGGGGGGCGCGCGTGATCCGGACCGCGCCCGGACCCCTACACGACGACGTACCCGGCACCCTCCTTCCCGCCGACTGTGCCGTACGGCGCCCCGATCGCGAAGGGTCCCTGCGAAGGGAACTGACAGGAGCCCCGGCCGGGGCGATGCCGGGACTGCCGGGCGCCGGCCCTGCAGAACGCCTACTCGGGCAAGTGCATGGGCCCCGCGTCCAGCCTCGCCAACGGGGCGGGCATGGTGCAGTACACCTGCAACGGCGCCGTCGACCAGAAGTGGTGGCACGACCCGGACACGCATGAACTGCGCAACGTCTACTCGGGTAAGTGCCTCGGCCTCGGCTCCGCGGCGACCAAGGGTTCCCAGTTGATCCAGTGGACCTGCAACGGCGCGGCGGACGAGAAGTGGTCCAAGACGGCCCGCTGAGACCTTCTGACGGATCTCCGCGGCGTCGCGGCGTTCGGCCAGGCCTTCTGGGTGTGCCGAACGCCGCCCTATTCGGTGCGCAGTGCGGTGGCGGTGCGTGCCTTGGCGTCCCAGCCCGCGGGCAGGAGAGCGCCCAGGGTGGCGATGAGCAGGCCGCCGAGGGCGGGCGAGAGGAGTTCGGGCATGTCGTAGACGGCGATGACGGAGTCGAGCCCGCCCGCCCGGGTGGTGACCCCGAGGTCCGCCAGGTCCGTTCAGCGCGTCGACGTAGCCGGTCACATCGGTGCCCGGCGTGACCGCGACGTGATGGCTGGTCTCCGTGAGGTCGGGATGGGCGGCCCTGAGGGTCGAGGCCGCGGTGAAGACCTGCATACCGTCGTTGCGGGGGTCGAGACCTCGCCGACGATGCGGACCGTGACCGGCTCGGCCAGGCCGTCGAGGGTGACGGTGTCGCCGATGCGGGTGCCGATCGCGGCGAGGAAGGGGGTCGGGACCACGGCCTCGCCGGGGCCGTCGAGCCAGCGGCCCGAGACCATCGTGTAGCCGCCCCAGGAAGCGTCGCCGGTGAAGGCGATCACGTCGGTGGTGCGGTTGAGGCCGGACACGGTCGCTCGTACTGTGGCGGCGCGGTAGTGCTTTCCGGTTCCGGCGGTGTCCTTGATGGCTGCGGCGACCGCTGCGGGATCGGTCCTTGGCTGCCTTTCGGGTCCAGTGCCGGGATCGGCGCCGGTGTCTGTGGTGGTTCCAGGGCCTGTGCCGGTTTCAGCCCCTTGGGGCCCGAAGTCCGGCATGGGCGCGGGCACGACCACGTCAGCGGCATCGTGGGCCTTTGCCTTCATCATCTGGCCGAGCGAGGCGCCCATCCCCACGGTGAACGTGACAGCGACGGTTCCGCCAGCGGCTTCCTCCTCAAGGACGTCACCCCCGAGCAACTGACCGCGGCCGTCCGCACGGTCCGTGGCGGCGACGCTCTCCTCGCCCCCGCCATCACCCGCCGCCTCGTCCAGCGGTTCACCCGGCGCGGCAGCGACACCGCTGCCCTCCACCGTGACCTCGCCGCGCTCACCCCGCGCGAGCTGGAGGTCCTCGGCCTGCCGTCATCGTCGCGTACGAGACAGGGCTGGTCAGTGCCGGTGAGGGCGAGGGCGTCGAGCAGCCCACCGGGCAGACGTAGGCCGAGACGTGGGACCGGCGGCGCTGCGATCACCGGCAGTGGGTCCCGGCCGCTCCGGTCGATGCTCTCGTCGATTGCTTCACGACGCCGGTGACAGTGCGACGTGGTCTGGCGGCAGCATGTCGCCCGCCAGCCGGTTTCCAGCCGAATCACGGCACCCGGCTGACGGGCACTCAAAAGCCGGGAGCGGGATAACCAGCCGGGTCCGGGCGTGTAGTTGCTCGCGCACGATGGCCGGAAGGCGTCGACGGCGCGCGGTGGGAACACACATGGGAATTCGGCACATTCGCCATGCGGTAATCTTCTGTGCGCAGTCCGTGACACCGGCGGGCCGCCCGTGACACAAGCTCCGGGCCGGCCCCGGCAGACGGACGCCACCCAACCACGCCAGGCGATCTCTCCCACAAGGGGATTCGCCGCCTTCGTATGCCGTAAAGCAGGAATTGATGCCCGTTCAACCATTGACGGAACTCATACGTTTCGTGCGCCGCCGATCCCCGTTCTACGCGGAGCTCTACGCGCAACTTCCGGACTGTGTCACGGATCTGACGCAGCTTCCGGTCGTGCCGCAAACCCGGTTCTGGCAGGCCAATACGCCCCGGGACAACCAACTTCTGACCGGCCCCCTCGACGAAGCGGTGGTCTTCAAGAGCGGCGGCACGACCGGCTCCCCGAAGTTCTCCTTCTACACCCGTGAGGAATGGCGGGAGTTCACCACCGCCTTCGGCGCCGGACTCCTGGACTCCGGGCTGCGCCCCGGGCACCGGGTAGCCGACCTTTTCTACACCGGTGAGCTGTACGCCAGCTTCACCTTCATCCTCGACTCACTGCACCGCAGCCCCGTTTCCAACGTGCGGCTGCCCATCGGCGGCGCCGCACCCCTGGAGTCGACCGTGCACACCCTGGAGCAGTTCGACGTGGAGGTGATCGCGGGTACCCCCACCACGCTGTGCGCCCTCGCCGACCACCTCGTCACCGCCGGCCGCCAACTCCCGCAGGTGGAGCTGCTGCTCTTCGGCGGCGAGAGCCTCTACCGCGACCAGGAACCGCCGCTCGCGCGCGCGTTCCCGCACGCCCGACCAGGCTCCGTGGGGTACGCCAGCGTCGACGCGGGGCTGCTCGGCCGCGCCGTGCCCGGCCCCGACGCGCGCGTCCACCAGGCCTTCGCCCCGTACACCGCCGTGGAGATCCTCGACGAGGAGACCGACGAGCCGATCACCGAGGCCGGAGTGCCGGGCAAGGTCGTGGTGAGCGACCTGCGCCGACGCCTGATGCCCGTCCTGCGCTACCCCGCGGGCGACCGCGCCGAGTGGACCGGCACCGGCACCGGGCACTTCCGCATCCTCGGCCGCTCCCAGGATGGCGTGCGCGTCGGACCCGTCTCGCTCTACACCCAGGACGTGCAGGACCTCGTCCGCAGAGCCGACGTGGTCGGCCGCGTCACTGGCGTACAGATGGTGCTGCGCCACTGGGACGGGCGCGACGGCCTGCTGCTGCGCCTCGCGTCCGACGGCGACCCTGCCGGACATGCCGGACGCTCCGACCTCGCCGACGCCATGCGCAAGGAGCTGCTGACGGAGCGTCCGCTGTTCGGTGAGGCGGTGGAGGCCGGGCACATCCACCCGCTGTCGGTGGCGTGGGTGCGCCACGGCGAACTGGCCGTCAACGCCCGCTCGGGCAAGCTGATCCGTGTCCTGGACGAACGGATGGGCTCATGACCGCGCCGGACACCGGTACCGCGTCCGGTGACATGCCGGACACCGGCACCGCCTCCGGTGAACAGACCGCCGCAGGCGCCCGTGGGCGGCTGCCCGTGGTGTTGCGCAACCCCGCCTTCGGGGCGGTGTGGAGCGCGCAGGTCCTCACCCAGGCGGCGGCCCGGATGTTCCAGGTCGGCGTGGTGTGGTGGCTGATCAGCCAAACGACCGGCGCCGACCGCGGCTTCGCCTCAGGGGCGTTCCTCGCCGTCAGTACACTCCCCGCGGTCGTCCTCGTCCCGGTGGTCGCCCGGATCGTCGCCCGCTGCCCGCACCGCGGGGTCCTCGCGGGCGCCGCCGCAGCAGCCGGGCTGATCGCCACCGCGACCGCCGTCTGGAGCTACACGGCCCACCTGCCCACCGCCGTCGTCTACGCTGCGGCCCTGCTGCTCGCGGGCTGCCAGGCACTCTTCGACCCGTGCCTGACCACCTCGGTCCCCGAACTGGTCGACGACGCCGACATCGAGGCCGCGACCGGCTTCGAGCTGTCCACCCAGTCCCTGGCCGGACTCGCGGGCGGCCTC
The DNA here is from genome assembly GCF_042677545.1 of Streptomyces sp. NPDC127108. NCBI lineage: Bacteria > Bacillati > Actinomycetota > Actinomycetes > Kitasatosporales > Streptomycetaceae > Streptomyces > Streptomyces sp. NPDC127108. Next base: position 57,918 of record NZ_JBHXTE010000026.1, read on the forward strand.
CTCGGCCCGCTGCTCGTCGACGCCTGGGACCTGGCGGGCATCGTCGCCGGATGCGCGGGCGCATACCTCACGGCGGCCCTGCTCGTCACGCTGACCCGCTTCCCGCGGGCCGTCACCGCCGACGCCTCCCAGAGCCCGGGGGAGATGTCGCCGGGCCCGGCACCGCAGCGCCGCACACTGCGACAGGTCCTCGCCGGTCTGCCGCACATCCGGCACGCGCTGCTCTGCTTCGCCGCCGCTAATCTCTTCACCACGGCTGTGTACGTCGTGATGCCGCTCTACACCCGGTCCGCGCTGGACGGACGGGGCTCGACCGTCGCCGCCCTGGAGGCGGCCCTGGGCGTGGGGACCCTGCTGGGATCCTTCACCGGAGGGCGCGTGCCGGGCTCGCCGACCACGGTCGGCGGGATGTGCCTGGCCCTGATGGCGCTCGCCCTCGCGACGCCGGGATTCGCGCCGACCGTCGCGGTGGCGCTGGTGTCGCTGATCGTGGCGGGCTGGTGCGTCGGCGCGATCGGCGTACGCTTCGTCGCTCTTTTCCAGCGGTCTGTCCCGGCCGCCGACAAACCTGCATTCTTCGCGGTGATGCAGGCGCTGCTCGGCGCCACCTTCCCCCTGTCGTCGCTGCTCTTCGGGGTACTCGGCGACCACCTGGAGGCGCGCTGGCTGTGTCTGGTCCAGGGCGCGGGCCTGCTGCCGGTCGCGGCAGCCCTGTTCCTGCTCGGCCGACGCGGAGACACGACGGCACCGGACACCGGCGCCCCCGGCCCTCAGGCCGCCCCCGCGACAGCACCCGAACCCGGCGCAACCAGCGCCCGGACCGCCCCCGCGGACACCCTCACCGCCGCCCCGGGAGCCTCCCGATGACCGCCGCCATCGCCCCCGCGGCGCTCCAGGACATCGCGGAACTGCGGCAGTTGTACTTCGACGTGTACGGCCACGGCTATCCCGTGCCGCTGGGCAGCGACCCGGCGGTGATGCGCCGCCTGATCACCGACCCGCACACCCACTGGCTCACCGCACGGCTGCTTGGCACCGGCGAACTCACGGGCTCGGCCGTCGTACAGACCGACCCGGGCAGCCGCATCGGCAAACTCGTCGGCCTGGCGGTCCACCCGGACCGCCGCCGGGGCGGCCTCGCCGGGCAGCTGACCGGAGCGGTGTGCGACACGGCCTTCGCCGCGGGCCGTCTGGACTCGGTGTACGCCACCGTACGGATGGTCACCGAAGGGCCCCAACAGGTCGTGGTCCGCAACGGGTTCAGACCGCTCGGCCTGCTGCCCAACGCCGCCGAGGTGGCGGGCTGCGAGAGCCTCGGCCTGTTCGCCCGCTTCGCCGACGGCGTGCTCGCTCACCGTGAGCGGGTCTCCCGGGCACCCGCGGCGCTCGGCCCGCTGCTCGCCGCCGCCGAGACCAGCACCGGCGTCCCCCACGGATCGGTGCTGCCCTCGGACACCCCGGGCCCGGCCGGCCCCGACGGACCGGCCCAGCCGCCGACAGCCGAGCTGGAAGTGGTCAGCGCTCCCGGCTTCGTACGCCGCCGCTTCCTCGAGCTCTTCCCGGATCCGGCCGGCCGCTACTACCCGCTGCACGCCCCGAACGCCGTACTGGTGCCGCCGGACGGCGCGTTCGAGGCGTACGTGGACCTCGACCCGGTCGCCGGGAGCTGCGCCCTGATCGCCGTGCACCCCTACCCGGCGGCGGTCACGCATGCCCTGGAGCCCCTGATGGCAACGGTCTCCCGGTCCGGCGCCGACTACGTCGAGACCCTCCTTCCGCTGTCCGACACCGCGAGCCTGACCGCCTTCCTGGACCAGGGATTCGTTCCCAGCGCCGTCTACCCGGCCATGCGCCGCATCGGCGAGACGCTCCACGACTACGTCGTGCTCTCCCGCACCAGCCGCCAGATCGACTTCCGGACCATAGCCGTCAGCGGGCCGCTCCGGCCTTATGCGAACGCCTATCTGACGGCCTGGGCCGCCACCTACCTGCCCCGCCACGAGGTTGCCCTGTGAACACCCACACCCACACCCCTTCTCCGGCCGCGCCGGACACCGCGGCCTCCCCGCCGTCCCCGGGCGCCCCGGTGAACCCCCACCTCGCCCCGGTGCACGTCCCGGACGCGGAGGCCCTCGCACACGTCCAGCGGCTCTGTGACCTGGCCGAGCCGTACGCCCAAGGGCCCGACACCGACGCGCTGTTCGCGGCCGCCATGGCCGAGACGAACCAGTGGCACGCGGCGCGCTCGCCGTTCTTCCGCTCGCTGCTCGCCGACGCGCCGGAGGCCGCGGCACCGACGGTCGGCGCGGACATCCGCACACCGCTGGTCCACGCCACGTTCTTCAAGCGGCACGAAGTGCTCTCGATCCCGCGCGAGGACGTCTTCCTGCACCTGACGTCGTCGGGCACCACCGGCCAGAAGTCCCAGATGTTCTTCGACGAGTGGACCATCCGCTCCGCCCAGCGCATGGTGGCCCGGATCTTCGACCACTACGGCTGGATCACCCCCGACCAGCCCGTCAACTACTTGCTCTACAGCTACGAACCCGCCCCGAGCATGAAGCTTGGCACCTCCTTCACCGACAACTACCTGTGCGACTTCGCCCCGGCCAAGGACGTCACCCACGCCCTGCGCCACACCGGTCAGGGCCACGAGTTCGACGTGCACGGCTGCATCAGGGCGCTGCGGCGATACGCGGAGGAGGGCCTGCCCGTGCGCATCCTCGGCTTCCCCGCGTTCCTGCACTTCACCCTGGAACGGATGCACGCCCAGGGCCTGCCCCCGATCCAACTGCCCCCAGGCTCCCTGGTCGTGCTCGGCGGCGGCTGGAAGGGGCATGCCGACCAGCAGATCGGGAAGGACGAGTTCTACGCGCGCGTGACCGAACTGCTCGGTGTCGAGCCGGAGCGGATCCGGGACACCTTCGGGTCAGTGGAGCACTGCGTGCCCTACATCGAGTGCGCCCGACACCGACTGCACGTGCCCGTGTGGTCCCGCGCCGCCGTGCGCGATCCCCGCACGCTGCGGCCGCTCGGGTACGGCGAGCGCGGCTTCCTGCACCTGGTCTCGCCGTACATCACCTCCGTGCCGGCACAGAGCGTCGTCATGGGTGACCTCGCCTCGCTGCACCCCGCCGAGGAGTGCGGCTGCCCGCTGCCCACGCCGTGGTTCACCATCCACGGGCGCGCCGGAGTCAGCCGCAACCGCAGCTGCGCGGTGGCCGCAGCCGAGCTGCTGAAGGGACAGGCGTGAACACCGCGACGACACGCATGACACGTACTGAGACAACGACCACGGAAGCGACCCACGCAGTGACCCTCGCAGCGCCCCCGGCCACCACGAACCGCGCATTCCATTACTGGCAGGGCGAGTTCATCGACGACACCGAGGCCACCGTCCGCCTGGCGGACCTCCCGGCCCTGGTCGAGCGGGCCCTGGCCGAGCCGCTGCCCACGGAGACCGTGCTGAACGCCTGTGACACGCTCAGCGCCGCACTGCGCGATCCCGCGAGCGCCGTACGGGAACGCCTCCACCCCCAACTGGCCGACGCCACAGGTGACACGACGGAGGTGGGGGAGACCCTCACCGAGCTGGCCGCCGCGCTCGCCCGCCCCGCCCTGGAACGCAAGCTGCGCCGCGAGCTCGGCGGCACCGGACCCGCGCGACTGACCCGCCCCGACGCCCGGGAGACCGTCTTCGAGGCCTGGGCCCCGGCAGGCCTGCTCGTGCACATCGCCCCCGGCAACGCCGCGGCCGTCGCCCCGCTGAGCGTCGTGGAGGGCCTGCTCACCGGGAACGTCAACGTCCTGAAGACCAGCAGCGGCGACACGCTGCTCGCCCAGCACCTGCTCGCCGAGCTGGCCGCCGCCGACCCCACCGGCGCGATCGCCCGCCGCGTCGTCGCCCTTCGCTTCCCCTCCGGCCGCCGGGAGTGGCTGCGCCTGATGTGCGCGCCCGCCGACGTGATCGCCGTGTGGGGAGGCGAGGACGCGGTGGCGGGTGCCGCCGAACTCGCGCCTCCCGGCTGCCGGTTGGTCGAGTGGGGCCACAAGATCTCTTTTGCCTACCTGACCCGTGTGGCCTGGCAGGACCCGGCCACCCTGGAGGCGCTCGCCGCGGACGTCTGCCGCCTGGACCAGCAGGCGTGCTCCAGCCCGCAGGTCGTGTACCTCGACACCGAGGACAGCGAGGAGGTCTTCGCCTTCGCCGAGTCCTTCGCCCCCGTCCTGGCGAAGGCGACGGCTGCCGCGCTGGACACCGCTGCCGCATCGCCGTCGACGGATGCCGCCGCCGCACCGCAGTTCCTGGACACCGCCGCACCGCCACCTGCGGACGCCGCCGTACCGCCGGTCGCGGGCGCCACCATACCCCCGTCCCTGGACGCCGCCGAGCATGCCGAGATCACCACCACCGAACTCCTCACCCGCCTCGAACAGCACCTCGGTCTGACCAAGGTCATCGCCGCCGACGACGGCACCTGGCGGGTCCTGGCCGACACCCGCCCCGCACTCACCGCATCACCGCTGCACCGCAGCATCTGGGTCAAGCCGCTGCCCGCCCACGACATCACCGCCACCCTGCGGCCCATGCGCCGCTACCTCCAGACTGCCGCCGTCGGCGGCAGCCGCGGCGACATCGCCCGCCACTCCCGCACCCTGCTCACGGCAGGCGTGCTGCGCGTCACCCCGGTCGGCGGGATGCTGGACAGCTACGACGGCGAGCCGCACGACGGGGTCTACGCGCTCCAGCGCTACAGCCGCCGAGTCAGCGTCCAGACCGACGACACCTTCCATGCCACCGCTTGCCTGGACGACCTCGTCGCCGCGACCCCCACTCCCGCCCCACCGACCGGCGACCTGCTGGACAAGGCAGGAGTCCAGGCGCAGCTGGCCACGCTGGCCCCCGAACACGCCCACCTGCACTTCCGCAGCGGCGGCACCACCGGCACCCCGGCCCTGTCCGTGTTCACCAACCACGATTACGACACCCAGATGCGGGCCGCCGCGCACGGCCTGCTCGCTGCCGGTTTCGACCCGGCCCGCGACCGGGCCGCCAACCTCTTCTACTGCGGCGGCATGTACGGCGGGTTCATCAGCTTCTTCTCCATCCTGGAGCGGCTGAACGCCACCCAGATCCCCCTGGCCGCGGGCACCGACCACGCCGCGGTCGCCGAGGCCCTGATCACGCACCACGCCGACACGATCCTCGGCATGCCCTCCTACCTGTGGCAGCTCTTCAACTCCCAGGGGGAGAAGCTGCGCGCATACGGCGGGATCCGCAAGGTCTTCTACGGCGGCGAACACTTCACCGCCGAGCAGCGCCGCACCCTCAACGACACCTTCGGCGTCGAAGTGATCCGCTCCGCCTCCTACGGCAGTACGGACCTCGGACCGCTCGGCTACCAGTGCACCCACGCCCGCGGAGCCGTCCACCACGTCCTGACCGAACTGCACACCCTGGAGATCCTGGACCCACAGGAGGACCGACCGGTGCGGGCCGGTCAGGCCGGCCGACTGGTCTTCACCAGCCGCACCCGCTCCGGCCAGCGCCTGGAGCGCTACCAGATCGGCGATCTCGGCCGCGCTGTGCAAGGCATCTGCCCCTGCGGCAGCCACGTGCCCCGCATCGAACTCCTCGGCCGCCACGGCGACGTGCTGCGCATCGGCACGTACTTCTACAACTACCGCCGCTTCGTGGAGACCGCACAGGAACAGCTGGGCCACCGCGGCGAACTGCAACTCGTACTGAGCACCGAGACCACCGGTGAGCACCTGACGGTACGACTCGAAGGCGAGTACGCCACAGACCCGCAGCGAGCACGCACCGCGTTCCTGACGGCCATTCCGGAACTGGGCATGGCAGTCACCGAGGAGAAGCTGCTGACCTGCACGGTCGAGATCGTCGACGGCACCGCACTCGAACGCACCGCGGGCAGCGGCAAGCTGCGCACGGTCGTCGACCTGCGGACGGCGTCCGCGTAACCACACGGGCCGGGTCGGAGCAGCCGACTGCTCCGACCCGTCGGCATTCGTACACGAGGCCGTTGGTGACCAGGCACCAGGAGGCATCACCGTGAGCACGGTGTATGTTCCGGAAAGCTCGTTCGGCGTGCCTGAACAGCGAAGAGATCTCGTCCGATCACTTCGATCGGACGAGATCTCTGCGTTTCCGGGCCGGTTCGGTCAGTAGGCGATCCTCCCACTGACGTTGCCGCTGAACTTGCGATAGAACTTCGTGCCGTTGAGGACGTCCTTGGCGGCGGTTCCCCACTGGCCGGCCCGGATCGTCGTCGGACGGCTTCCTTCCGCGGTGTGTCCGCGGGCCTGCGGGCGTCTGGCGTCAGGGGTGGCGCCGGAGTCGCCTCCTGCCAGGTCTCGCCTGCGGGGTGGCTCGTGTCGCGCCCCGGGGGGCGCCAGGCGCAGCTGACTGCAACCCCGGAGTTGCACATCTCTGCCGTGATGTGCAACCTGGAGGTAGCACATCACTGAGCCCCCTCGAACCGGAGACCGCCATGCGCCTACCGGTGGGCCAGCGCCTTCGCCGGACAGGAGCCGGTCGAGACCAACTCGTCCTTGGTGGAGTTCTTCCTTGGCGAGCGGGACGGTGCCACGCTCCTGCGCGTCGCGGAAAGCGGCTTCGCCTCCTTGGACGTGTCCGCCGACCTCCAGAGCCAGCACCTCGAAGGCAACACCGAGGGCTGGGCGCATGAGTTCGGCCTGCTGAAGGCCCGCGCGGAACGCGCGGCGGCGTGAGCGCGAACACCGCCGACGGGACCGAACGCGGCCGCCCAGGCAGTCGGGACGCGCACGGCGCCCAGGCGACGGAGGTGTTCGCCGCCCTGGTCGACCCCACCCGCCGCAAGCTCCTGGACACCCTGGCCGAAACGGACGGAGCCAGCGCGTCCGCCCTGGCCCACCGGCTGCCGGTCTCACGGCAGGCCATCGTCAAACATCTCCACGTCCTCCAGGCAGCAGGTCTCATCACCCCCGAACGCGAGGGGCGCGCCGTGGTGTACCGCGTCCGCGCGGCCCCGCTGGAGGCGTCCGCGTGCTGGATGACCGAACTCGCGGCGGTCTGGGACCGCCGCCTGGCAGCCATCAAGCAGGTCGCCGAGGCGGCCGAAGCCCAGCCGAAGGAGGACTCACCGGACGCCTGAGGGCCGTCCCGCCCACCGGCGCCGGCAAGGAAAGCCGGCACAGACATACGGAGGCCATCATGACCACGACGCGGAAAGGATCCCTGACAGGCCGGCGGCACGACGGCATCCGCTACCGCTGGCAGGCACTCGTGGTGCTGACCGTGGCCCAGTTCATGCTCATGATCGACGACATGGTCGTGAACGTCGCGCTGCCCACGATCCGCACCGACCTCGGCACCGACACCCCCCCTCTGGCCTGGGTGGTCAACGGCTACCTGGTGACCTATGGCGGGTTCCTCCTGCTCGGCGGACGCCTCGGCGACTGGCTCGGGCACCGGCGCGTCCTGGCCACGGGCCTCGCGCTGTTCGCCACCGCCTCCCTCGCCAGCGGGCTCGCCCCGAGCGCGGGCATCGTCATCGGCGCCCGCGTCGCCCAGGGCCTGGGCGCGGCCCTCGCCTCACCCACAGCACTGGCACTGATCATCACGACCTTCACCGACCCCGCCGAACGCGCGAAGGCGCGAAGGCGCTGGGCATCTGGACCGCGGTGACCACCCTGGGCGGCGTCTCGGGCATCCCGCTCGGCGGCGTCATCACGCAGGCGTTGTCCTGGCGCTGGGGCTTCCTGATCAACGTGCCCATCGCCGCGGCCGTCCTGACGTTCCTCGCGCACCGCGTGGCCACCGACCGGCCAGGACGACGCGACCGGCCTGACGCGGCGGGCGCCCTCGCCCTCACCGCGACGCTCTCGGTCCTGGTGTACGCCCTGCTGAGCACCCCGGAGCACGGCTGGACCGCGCCCTTCGTCCCCGCCGCACTCGCCGGATCACTGGCGCTGTTCACGGCATTCCTCACCCTCGAGCGACGCGCCCGGACCCCCCTGGTGCCGCCCGGACTCCTGCGCCACAAGACGCGGGCCGCAGCGTCCACGGCCCTCGGCCTGGTCGCCGCGGCCATGTTCGCCGCGATGTTCCTGCTCACCCTCCATCTGCAGTCGACACTGGGATACGGACCCCTGCGCGCCGGCCTGGGCATGGCCCCGATGACCCTGCTCTCCCTGGCCGGGGCGGTCACCGCGAGCAAGCTCGCCCTCGCGTCGGAGCCCGTTCGGTGCTGACGGGCGGTGCCCTGCTGGCCGCTGCCGGCTTCGTCTGCCTCAGCCACCTGGACGCGGGCGGGCACTACTTCTCCGGCATCCTGCCCGGTCAGGCGCTGACCGGCTTCGGCGCCACGATGACGCTCGTGGCCGCACAACTGGCCAGCTCCAGCGGCGTTCTGCCGCACCAGGCCGGTGCGGTCTCCGGCCTCCTCACCAGCACCCTGCAGATCGGCGGCGCGCTGGGACTCGCCGCCCTGGTGCCGATCGCCACCGGCCGCACCCACGCACAGCTGGCACACGGCATCACCACCGACGCCGCCCAGGCCGCCGGTGCCCGCCTCGCCTTCCTCGTGTCCACCGGCATCCTCCTTGCCGCGGCGGCCCTGGCCTGGATCACCATGACGCCCCACCGTGATGCCGTGACAGGCGAGGGGCCCACACGACCGAGGCCCACCCAGGCCGCGGCTCCCGCCCACAGCACGATGCTCCCCACCTCTTCGTGTCAGCCCCGACAGCCGTTGTCCTCCACGGCGTTGACCGCGGGCCCCGACCCGGAGACCAGGGGCAGGCCCCCCTCGCCCTGGTTGCGTGAGCCCTCGACTCCTCCTGGACCGCCTGCGCGAGGACAACGGCCCGATCCTGGGCCAGCTCTGCGCTGGCCTGGAGATGTCCCGCCAGGCCGCAACGCAGCACCTGGGGCTGCTGGAGGCCGCCCACCTCGTCACCACCGTCAAAGTTCCCTGGGCACGGACCTGCCTTCGTCCCGGCCCGGTGCGGGTGACGGTGCGGGTCAGGCCAGGACGTGGTGGCTAGTGCTGTCAGGTACCGAACGCGAGGCCGACTGGCTGTCATGGGCGTGCCTGTTCACACCCGCTGTGCGGGCCGAGGGTGGCCGCATCCTGACCGAGATCGGAGCCGTGGTGCCCGGCCGAGGCAGGCCGGCACGCCCTACCAGGACTGCGGCCGACCGGCGTTCGCTCTCTCAGATACCTGGCAGGTTGATCCCGGACCTGAGGTCCTTGAACTCGTCTTCCTCTTCATCGAATTCCGCCTCCCGCTTCGGATTCCGTACCAACTCCGGCGGCCCGGAATCTACGGAGTCTTCTGCTTCGGCATCCTCTTCCGTGTCGGGCTCGGGCTCGAATCGATCGCTCATTCTGTGACCTCCGAATCACTGGCGCGTGACGCCACACAGTAGGTTGCGGCGAACCATGTCACGAGACGACCGGCTGAATGCCTCACGACTTCATCCGGCGAGGTGAATCGTTGGCTCAAGCTCGTCTGACCGGAGGGGGTTCGTTCCCGTACACCCCGGCGGCCCGGCGTCGGGCCGCTCACCGTTGCCTGATCCTGAATGTCCTGGCTTGGGACCACGACCTCCCTCAGAAGCGCCCTGGTGCCGCATCAGCCAAGGTTCGCTCCTGCGCGATCCACGCGCGGATGACGAGACGGGCGACGGCGAGGACGCAAAGCCACAGACCGCACGATCAAAACGCACACTGACCAGAAGGGGCGGCAGTATGACCGTACGTCAGAGAAAGACCCTCCAAAGGCGTCTTGCGAACCAACGCGAGCGGGTCCGAGTCCGCGACCAGCACCCCAGGATGCTCCGCGGAGTTGTGCTCAAGCTGAACCACTCGGTGGGTGAGCCATAGCCCGACGAGTGGAAGGGCGTCATCGTGACTGACCACTCCGGATTACGGCGGAGACCCCACGGCCACCATGCAGCCGCACCGGGAAACTCCAAGGTTCCCGACAGACTCATTATGCCGCCAGCGCTATGACGTCATGATGATGTTGGTCTTGGACGCCTCAACTCGCCCGCCATAGCGTCAAGTTGTTCGCACACGTAGATCGCCATGAGGAGCTTCCACCATGGGGAACAACAGTAACCGGACCCTGTTCAGGAGATTCGCTGCCCTGTCACTGGCCACCTTGGCGGTCGGCGTCTTCGCCGCGGGGGGCGCCAATGCTGATGCGTCGAAGAAGAGCCGGGTCGAGGTCATCGAACTCCAGCTCAAGGACCTCGAGTACGAGTCCGTCGATCTCGGCAAGGCGGGGCCGAGCCTGGGCGACATGAGCGTCTACTGCGCGACCGCGGTGGAGAACGGCCGCGACGTCGGACGGGGGGCGGGGACGGCCCAGGTCGTGTACGTCGGCGGTGGGAAAGTCACGTCGCAGGCCGTGATCACGATAGAGCTCAAGCGTGGCTCTCTGACCATGCAATCGCTGCGGTCGGAGGAGGCGAGTTCGCTCGACATGGCCATCACCGGCGGCACGGGCGCTTTCAAGGACGCCCGGGGCAGCGTTCGGTACTGGGACATCAACACGCCGAAGGAGAGGCTGCGCGCCGAGATCCTGCACTGAGGGAGGATGGGATCACCGTGCCCGCAGCCCCGCACTGCCAGATCGACCACCGCCGTGAAGGCGTCCTCGATGCCGGGGTGGGACCCGGGGGGGGGCAGGGGGCGTGGAAGCGGCTTGTGGTGTCGAAGACGGCGCAGGCCCACAGGGCGGGGTCCTGTCATCGGGCGGCTGTCACTCGTCGTCCGCTGTCGGCGGTGGCGGGAATGGCGACGCGCGCCGCCCTCCGCCGGTCGGCGTCAGCCTTCAGCTTGAGACTCGAGGCCCGCGTCATCGTATGGCCACCATCGTGCGGGTCGGGGGACGTGGCAAATGCTCGGGGCCCGGATCGGGGGCGTGTTCCCGAGCTCAGCTCCAGCGAGGTTCTGTGCCGCGGGTGTTCTCTATCCTCCTCGTGCCGTGCATCTATACCCGGCACAGATGCACGGCAGAGCCGTACGAGCCAATCCACGAGGCCAGGATGACCGATCCCACCAGCATGCGGCCACTCAAGGCGGAGTGTCCACGGAACGAGCGCCAGAGCCCCCGAAATCCCCGGGGCTGCTCTCGGTCCCCACTTCGTTCGGCGTTAAACCAAGGTGCCGCAGCCGTCGACCTTCCAAGGACCGGGCCGACTCGGCCCGTCCGTGTCGGACGGCCGACATCGCGGCCTGGCCCGTCTACGGGTTCCCGGCCAGGAACGGCAGGACCACGTCGGCCATCTCGTCGGGTACTTCCTCGGCGAGGTCGTGTCCGGCGTCGAAGACGTGCCCGGTGACGTCGTGGGCCATGAGCCGCATCTGGGATTCGTTGCGGTCGCCGATGAAGGCCGAACCACCGAGCGCCAGCACCGGGATGTCCAGCTTCTGCTGTGCGGCCTGCCGGTTCTGTTCGGCGTCGACGAGCATCGCCCGGTATATCGAGAGCATCGCGCGGATGCCGCCGGGCATGGAGTAGCAGCGCACGTATTCGTCGACCGCGTCGGGGGTGGCGGTGTCGGGGTGGTTGCGCTCGAACTTGATCATGTAGGTGATCAGCTCGCGCTCGTGTCCGGCGATCAGCATCTCGGGTACGTCCGGCTGGAAGTAGAAGCCCAGATGCCACAGGTGCAGGCCGCTGGCGACGTTCTCGGGGGTGAGGGCGGTGTGGTCCTCGAAGCCGAAGCCGGGGAACAGGGCCTCGGCGAACACGAGAGCGTTGACGTGGTCGCGGTGGCGGGCGGCGAGCTGGTAACCGATCACCGCTCCCCAGTCCTCGCCGATCACGGCGTACGTCTCGTGTCCGAGGTGGGTCATCAGCTCGGCGATGTCGTCGCTCATCGTGGCGGAGTCGTAGCCGTCCGCGGGGCGGGCGGAGTCGCCGAGGCCGCGGAGGTCGGGGACGACGACGGTGTAATGGGGCGTCAGCTTCGGGACAAGGTGGCGCCAGTGGTAGCTGGTCTTGGGCACGCCGTGCAGCAGCACCACGGCGGGGCCGGACCCGGCCGTCCGGTAGTGCAGACTCGTTCCGTTGACGGCGGCACGGCCGGTGCGCAGGGGTGTTGTGGTGTGGTCGTACATCATGACGTGGGCGCTTCCTGTCCTGGGTGGGTCGGTGCTGGGGGACGCTGTCGTCGTGGCGGGGGCGGGCGCCCCATTTTCTTGATCGATCGTTACGGATTCGGGGTACGCGAAACGCCCGGCCAAGGCCGCGGCCCCCTCAGTCGAGAGCGGTCAGCGCGACGTCCACGAGGGGTTCGAGTGCGGAGGCGTCTGGCGTGATCTTCGAGGAGACCAGCAGCCCGTTGAGGAAGGTGACCAGGAACGCGGCGACCGTGTGTGGGGCGTGCCGCGCCGCGATCTCGCCCCGCTCCATGGCGGCCAGCAGTACTTCGGTCAACGCCTCCCGGCTCGCGTCCTGCATGTCGCGCACGGTGCGGCGGGTCGCCGCGTCCTGGGGCAGCCGCTCGCAGACGGCGTTGACGGCCAGGCAGCCTTGGCCGCCGTGCCCGACGGCGATGCGGATCCGCTCCGTCAGCAGCGTACGGATCGCCGCGCGGGCGTCCGCCCCCTCCTCCAGACTGCGCAGGGCGGCCGCGGCGAGGGTGGTGCGGTAGTGCTCCAACGCGGCCCTGTACAGGCCGTCCTTGTCGCCGAACGCCGCATACAAGGACCCCTGTCCGATCCCCAGGTGCTGGGTCAGATCGCGCACCGAGGTCGCCTCATAGCCGCGTGTCCAGAACAGCTCCATCGCGCGGCTCACCGCCACCTCGGTGTCGAACTCCCGGGTCCTTGCCATGACTCCACCGTAACTTATCTGGATCGTACGATCAAGAAAGCATGAACGCTGGACTGGCGATGCGCTGAGCCGCTGGTCGGCCTCGTCCAAAGCAGCGGCAGCCGGGTCACGCGGTTGGTGCAGGCCCCCGCGAGCCGGGATGGTGACGCGGACACTCTAGCGGCCCAGGTAGTTGAGGTTCACATGCCAATCCCCGCAAGAGCAACGGATGTTGTCGAGCTGGGGCGATGGGCCGGTTACTCGGTGGGCTGTGTGGGCCGGGGCGGCGCGGGCGTGGCCGTCGCCTCCGCTCGCTCCGGTCGTGCCAGGTGCGGGTCTTGCCGGTCTTGCCTGGTCAACCGCAGTGCAAGCGCGGCAATCAGTGCGCAACCGGTCATGCCGAGGAAGAGCGGCGTGGCGGTGTGGTCGCCCGCGATGCCCATCAGGGGAGCGACGGCCGCGCCGAGGACGCTCTGCAGTGTGCCGAGCACTGCCGAACCGGTACCGGTCGCGTGCGGCACGCGTTCGAGGGCGAGTGCGGTGGCGGTGGCGAAGACCTGCCCGAGGCCGAGGAAGCCAATGCCCACCAGGCCCAGGGCCCACACCCGGTTGAGGTTTCCGGTGGTGGTCAGGAGCAAGGCGGCAGCGCTGGAGACCAGCAGCGCGGCGAGCCCGGCGTTGAGCAGCGGCTGGGAACCGTAGCGGCTCACGAGGCGGGTCGCGGCGAGGCTGGAGGCGGTGGCGGTGAGTGCGCCGATGGAAAACGCCAGGGATGCCTCGCCGACGCTGAAGCCCAGAACGTTCTGCAGCAGGAAGGGGGATGCGGCGATGTAGCAGAACAGGGTGGTGCTGGCGAAGCAGAAGGCAAGGGTGTAGCCGAGGTAGGAGCGGTCGGTCAGGACTGAAACGGCGGCCTTGAGTGTGCCGCCGATGCCGTCGGCCTGCCGGCGTTCGGCGGGCAGGGTCTCCGGTATGAGGAACAGTGCGGCCATGAACATGAGCGCGGACGCTCCGGCCAGCACCCAGAAGACCGCGCGCCAACCGCCGGAGCTGTTCACTATCGCCCCGCCGGCCAGTGGCGCCACGATGGGGGCGATGCCCCCCAGGGCCATCAGCATGCCGAAGATCCTCGCGGCGGCCGTGCCGTACGCGATGTCCGAGACCACGGCCCGTCCGACGACCACACCTGCGGCCCCGCTGAACCCCATGAGGAAGCGCAGGCCGGTCAGAGGTCCCAGTGAAGGAGCGACCGCGCACAGCGCCGTCGCCAGTGTGCAGACGCCGGTCCCCACGAGGATTGGCTTCCGGCGTCCGTACCGGTCGGAGAGCGGCCCGAGTACGAGCTGCCCCGCCGCGAGCCCGAAGAGGAAGGCAGTGAGGGTGAGTTGGATGCCCGCGGCGTCCGTGGCCAGATCCCGGGCCATGGCAGGAAAGCCCGGAAGGTACATGTCCGTGGACAGCGGAACCACGAACGAGAGCAAGGCGAGGGTCGCGGTCAGGCGGCCCGGCGGGGACAGCGGGGACGGCGGCGCCGACTTGCTGGCGCGGGCGGGGGCATGGGAAGTCATGGTCGCTCCGGAGAAGGAAGGGTCAGCAGACGCGATGACTGTAGATATATATCTATAGCAAAAGCTAGGATGGGTGGGTGCCCAAAGGTGATGCCGAACTCCACGACCACGCACTGCTGCGCGAAGCCAGGCAGCTGACTCCCGCGATCTATGCCCTCGCTCGCGTTCTGCGGTTGCGAGGGGTCGACGAGGCGGGCCTGCTTCCCCTGCCGCCCTCAGACCTGGAGGTCCTGCGCTACGTACTGGAATCCCCGGGCACAGGAACGAGCGCAATCGCGCGCGACCTCGGGCTGCACGGGAGCAACGCCAGCACGACCGTGCGAGGCCTGGTCGCCCAGGGCCTGCTCCGCCGCGAGACCGACCCTCAGGACCGTCGGGCCGTTCAGCTGTACCCGACGCTGGACGCCCAGCACGGAATGGCGCGGATCGAGAACGCCTGGGCCGTCCTGTTCGCCGACGCCCTGGCCGCACTGCCCGCCGAAGACCGTGCCGCACTCGCCGCCGCAACGCCCGCACTGCGTGCACTCGGCTCCACTTTGCGAGACCTCCGCAACACCGCTCGCGACTGACAGTGCCCTGAGCGCCCAGTGCCGATGAACGATCGAATGACGACAGGCGCCGCGCGCGTCCAGCCGGGGCGGCGGTCAGGACAGCGGCAGGTGCAGGAGGCAGATGAGCGCGGTGACGATGGCGCAGTTGACGCCTGAGGAAACACCTAATGGGCCGTGCCAGAACGAACGCGTACGCGGCACACGACGGGCCGCGCCGCTGCGGATGGACGGGCGCCGGGGCGGCTGGGACGCGATCGAGAACCTGTGGGCCGCGGGCGAGTTGACGGATGAGGCGTTCGAGGACGATGTCATCGTGGCTGACATCGGGGAAGGCGCCGACGGGTGGGACTTCCCCGGAAGCACCTGCTCCGTCGAACTCCGGTAACTCTCCCTGCAGGCCTGGCCCTCCTGCCGCGATCACGTTCACCATGGGGGCACATGGCGGAGCCTCCGGTGGCTGTGTTCGCGGGAGCGAGCTCTGATCCACTTACTGTGGTGCAGTCGCAGTGTGTGATGGCGGCGGCATGTCTCCATCAAGGCTTCTGAGGCAGCGATCATGCGGCTACGGTGCGGTGATGAGTGATGACTCTCTCTTGGGCCGTGTTGTTCGCCTCATCTCGTTGTCCACGGATCATGCGGAGGCGTTGTTCGCCTCTGCATCGGATCCCGAGGTCTGGCGTTGGATGCCTCGGCCTCGGCCTGGCTCCTTCAATGAGATGCGGGCGATGATCAGTCAGATGCTGACCGATCGGACCCGACGGTGTTTCGCGGTCCAGCGATTGGCAGACGGGGCGGTGATCGGTTCAACCAGCCTGTATGAGCTGGACCTTCCCGAGGGCCGTGCCGAAA
This sequence comes from Streptomyces sp. NPDC127108, assembly GCF_042677545.1. Classification (NCBI taxonomy): domain Bacteria; kingdom Bacillati; phylum Actinomycetota; class Actinomycetes; order Kitasatosporales; family Streptomycetaceae; genus Streptomyces; species Streptomyces sp. NPDC127108. The sequence goes on from NZ_JBHXTE010000026.1 coordinate 73,723, forward strand.
TCGGGGCTACCTGGTTCGACCGATCCTGTTGGGGCGGCCCCTTCAACGCCGAGTCGAAGCTCCTGCTGTTCGGGCACGGCTTCGACGATTTAGGACTTGCTCGGATCGCGTTGCGCACAGACAACCTCAATGTGCGGTCCCAACAGGCATTGACGCGCCTGGGACTCACCTATGAAGGAACGCTACGGAGCCACATGGTGCGCCAGGACGGAACGCGCCGTGACTCGCTCTACTACAGCCTCCTTGCCGACGAATGGCCATCGGTGCGCGAATCGCTGCTCACCCGAATCACGGCCAAGGCCACCTGAGTCCGCCGATGCCCCCCCCCCGCATACCCGGGCGGCGCGGCACCGACGACGGTTCCGGTGGGGGCGGTGACCATGACGGTGGCGAACCCCGCGCCGAGTACCGCGAAGGCCGCACCCATGACCATCCACGTGCTGGACGGACCGAGCCGGGACAGCTCGGCGATGCCGGTGACGACGAGGGCCGTACCAGCGATCGCGCTACGGCGCGGGCCGTACCGGCGTAGTGAAGGTGAGCCGAAACCCTGTGGAGCCCACCTGCATGGCGTGGAATGATCTTGGGTGACTGCTGACGGAAGGGAAGGCTGGAAACGTGTACGTCCCGTCATCTGCACGAGCCCTTGATGATGACGAGCGTGAGCTCGTGGAGCTGGCACGCCGCACCATCGACGCGCATACCGACGCCGGGCCCGACGAAGACGGGATCCACACGGTGGGCGCCGCGGTCATGGCCGCCGACTACCGGATGTTCGCCGGCGTGAACCTCTACCACTTCACCGGCGGACCCTGCGCCGAACTCGTGGCCCTGGGAGCCGCGCGGGCCCAGGGCGCCCGCCAGATGCGCTGCATCGTCGCTGTGGGAAACCACGGGCGCGGGGTCATCGGCCCATGCGGGCGCGATCGGCAGGTCTTCGTGGACTACTACCCCAGCATGCGCGTCATCGTGCCCACGCCCGCGGGGCTCAGGTCCGTTCTCGCCGCCGACCTGATGCCGTTGGTTCAGCGATGGACCCCGGAGGCGGGCATGAACGGTCTCGACCCCTCGCTCTACCAAGACCCCGAGACGGCTGGTCCCCCGATCATTCGGTTCAACCCCCGCTACCTCGATGTCATCCGCTCCGGCGCCAAGACCAAGACCACCCGCTTCCGTGACCCGGCCCAGCTCGGGCCGGCACGGCTGGTGTTCGAGAGCGACCCCGAAGTCGTCTTGTCGGCAGAGGTGACCGGCATCAGGCACTGCCTCGTCAGCGACCTCACCAACCAGGACGCCCAAGCCGAGGGGCTGACAACCGCAGCCGAACTCCGGGAAGTCCTCAAGGGCCACTACCCAGATCTGGCGGGAACCGACGAAGTCGACGTCATCACCTTCCAGATCAACGGCAAGACGGGCGCCGCGTAAACCACGGATGCGCCGACGACGACTGGGCCGCGAGGTGACGACGAGCACGGATGGGGGGACAGGATCATCCCGCTGCCCTGATCGGCTTACCTCGGCTGGACTACAAAATCAGCGTTCGTCCGCCTCGCTGCTTTGGGCAGCCCCGTCCGAAGCGACAAACTCCTGACTGCACAGATCTCGAAAATCAGAACCCTCCGAGGCTGAAGCCTCGGGCGGAGCCGGGGGCAGGGCATAGTCTTCCGAGGCGCGCGGAGGGTGGGGCCCTCCCCGTGCGTCCAGGTCCAGGATCGCGCCGACCGGTTCGTCGTGGTCGCCGAGGGCGACGTTGTCGCTGTCGATGGCGTACCCGATGAGGCCGAACATCTGGTGGACCAGGTGGCCCTGCTAGACGGCACTCAGGCGGGCGGGTCCGGCGCGACGGGTTCCTGTCCGAGGCTGACCGGCTCCTGCTGCCCTTCTGCTTCTGCGGTGCGGTGGGCCTTTTCCGCGTTGACCGCCTCGGCGAGCCGACGCGACCAGGCGGTGCAGATCGGCTGCGGGTCGGGCTCAGCTTGTTCCTTAACCTCTTCCGTCACGTTCGGTGAGATTCGCGGGGCGCTTGACGCTTTTCCCCACTTCGCAGCAGGTGGTGAGCCGCCGGTTTCTGGAGCCGGGTGGGCGTCCGGGGCCGGGACGGCTGGGTTTCACCCCATGGGTCGGGTGAGCGAGATGGGGGCGAATGTGCCGGAACCCTCGGCGGACGCGCGTCGGTGTGAGGGTTGGGCCGGGCTTGGTGCACGTATCCCAGGGCTTGCGCCGGTCGGCTGCTATCGGTGCGGCGAGGCGGAGTTGGGTGTGTGCGGAGATCACCAGACATGTCCAGCGATCTGCTGCCCGTGAGTCACGTAACTGCGGCCTTGTCCAGCCGAGCAACGGCTTGTACTGGCGGAAGGTGTGCTCCAGGTCGAATCTGCGCAGGTAGCAGGACCAGACGAAGTCGACGTCTTTCGGGCTAGAGCCGATCGCCGAGGACCACAGCCAGACTGGCGGGGCGTCGCGGCCGCCAGACCACCAGGCCCTTGGACTCCACTGCCAACAGCTACACCCTCAGCCAACTCAAGCCTTCGTGGAGTGGCGACGGGGTTGGCCCTGACCACCATGAGGGCTGCACCAGCGCCCCGGATGGCCGTCATTGGGCCGCGATCACAGCAGGAGTCGTCACCGCAGCCGGGCGGCAGACGAGCAGCGTCGATGCCAGCGACCAGGATGTCATCGAGACACCACAGTTCGACTTCCCGGCCTCGCGCGAGTGCCTCGCAGGGGGAACGAGGCGCCGCTACATTCGATTTATGAGTACGTCCGTCAGCTCATTGATCATTGCCGTCGTGGGCGTTCTTGGAACGCTCTTCTCCGGGCTGCTGGCTCATCGCTCTTCCGTGAACAGTAAGAAAATGGAGCTGCGGCACGTTGCTGAAATGGCCCATGCGGAACGGGAAGAAAATCGCCGACAGTCTGAGCTTGAGACGCGGAGGTCAATTTACGGAGAGCTGAATGCGGCGCTGCGAGACTATTACGCAGGCCTGCGGCTGACTCTTCTGGCACTACAGAAGGGGGACGCAACTGAGGAGCTGAGAGTGGCCGTAGGAGGCTTAAGGGATGACATCCGAGGCGTCTACGCCAAGGGGCAAATGTTCATGCCTGATGATGTCCTCGATGTAGTCGGCAACTTGGTAGCCCTCCTGCATCACCTGTACAACAACCTTGTACTGCACTGTGCCGGGCAGGATGCAGAGGAATCGCTCGAAGTGATCGCAGGGCGACTGTCGAGAGCCTCAGAAGTGCTGTACGAAGTTCGGCAGACCATGCGGAAAGATCTTGGCTTGACGTCTTCGGACGTGAACCGCCCAAGTAATTACGGTGTGTTCAACTAAGGAGTCAAGTTCATGCAGAGGTGGGATTCTTGGGTGAGGTCGAGTTACAGCACAACCGCAGGGGAATGTGTAGAGGTGTTGCGGGAGGGAAGTTCCGTTTTGGTCCGTGACTCGGCGATTTCAACGCATCTGGCTTTCCGCGTCAGTTTCGAAGCATGGGTCGATTTTGTTTCCGGTCGGCTTGCCGCTACGCAAGAGAGACCTGGACGGTGGTGGTGGTCAGCACGCTGACCACCACCACCGCCGTCCGTACAAGGAGCGGAACGTCCCCTGCCCGTACGTCACGCCGGGCCGCCAGTATGCGCCGCGGACGCGTGCGCACAGCGAGACGGTGCTGCGGAGCTTCTGTGCCTTTCCCGTCGAGGCGTTCATGGGACCTCTGGGCAACCCGTTCCCGGTGGTGCGCATCGCATCACTTTGCTGGATGGAAGGTGTAGGTGAAGCGGTCGAAGTCGAGGGTCCAGGCGTACTGGGCGAGGAAGGCGTGGGAGAGCAGTCCGTCGATCGTGATGCCGCCTATGCGGGACCAGGGTGCGGTTCTGGTCGGGGCGATCGCCAGGAGGTGGTTGGGCTGCTCCAGCGGTCCCAGGCGCAAAGGGGTGGCGGTCTTCAGATGGGTGGTGTGGAGGTCGGCGCGGGGGATGCCCCATGAGCGGTACTGGGACCTGGTGGCCAGCACGGCCGCTTGCCTTGGCGTGCCGTGCTCGTCCTCTAAGAGGTGGACCAGTCCGGAGTCGATGAAGAAGGTGAGATCTCGGCGTGGGCCGAAGCCGCCTCTGGCGAACATGTAGTGGTCGGCCCGGAGGTTGAACGGGACGCGGGTGCCGCCCGGGGGAGCGTGGTGTCCGCGCGGGGTGAGGAGCAGGTGGCCTGCAGGGGTGTCGATGGTGGGCAGGAAGCGCTGCAACAGGTTCGTGCCCATGATGACGATGTCCTGTGGACCGGTCAGAGTGGGGAGGATGTCCACGGGGATGTTCGTCAGTTCCGCGCGGCCGAGGCCCAGTTCGCGCACGATGCCGGTGCGGGCCTGCGTACGCGTGAGGCCGTGGAAGCGGAGGCCATTGGGCAGGGACATGATGCCTGCTGCTGCTGCCGCCGCCCGCCGCGCGCTCATCACCAGGAATGCGCCTCCAGTGTCCAGGTGGAGCAGGGTCCGACGGCCGTTCAAGGTGCCTTCGACGGCGGGCAGATGGGGAGCCAGCGGATGGTCTTGGAACGGGAGCGTTACGGGCTCGTCGGCCTTGACCGTCATCGGGTGATCGCGTCGCAGGGTGAGGCCGGGCGGGACGCGTCGACGACGGCGCAGGTGCTCACAGGCCCTGTCCGCCTGATCCAGATGCAGCCAGGCATGCCCCACCGGCTCGTCGAGCGTGCGAAACCGGAACCGGCCCCTGTCGGCGAGAGACTCGTAGCGGGCCAGGTCCTGCACGAACCGGCCGCGTACGAGGTCGGTCAGGATGAGCAGAGGGTCGTCTCCCGCCTCGGCCGCCCGGCGCGCCGCCTCCTCGACGTCCCCTGCGGCCCAGGCCCGCCGAACCGCACGGGTCTCGCGATGGCGCGGCATTGTCATACGGCCTCCGTCCCGGGTGAATGGCTCGACGGCGGGATGGTCGGACGCTCGGGCCTGCTGCTGCCGGTCCATTCGTTGGTCCAGTACTGCAGCCAGCGCTCCCTCCCCAATCGGCGTCATTCCGTAATTACGTAGCAACGTATTTTCGTGGAGAGGTGCCGTCAAGTGGCAGCGAACCGGAGGACTCCGCACAAGCCCCGGTCAGGTGCACGGATGTTCTGGCCTGGCATAGCGGTATCCGCCATCAACTCTGTCCGGGGCGCTGCTCCAGAGGCGGACCTGAGTCTGTGTGGCACTGTCAAGCGGCTCGTCAGAACCATGGACATGCAGGTACCTGCTCCTCTGATGCGAGTTATTGGTGGTGGCAAACACAGCCAGGCGGGTCAGGCGGCTTCGGCTGGTTGGAGGAAGACTTGGTTGACTAGCCGGCGGGCGGCCCGGGGGAGCGGGCCATGTCGGGCAGACGCAGAGGCGGGAACGCCAGGTTGCAGGGCCAGAGCCAGGCTTCGCCGCCGTCGAGGTGGAGCTTCTTGATGGTGGCTTCGCCGTCGTCGGTGAGGGCGAACAGCTCGCCGTGGCCGACTGCCGCGCGGGGCATCGGCAGGAGGGCCTGGACGTCGTCCTGCTCGGCGAGCAGGGGCGTGCTGGCGGCGATCCGTCCGAGGAGGGGAACTTGGGCGACGGCGGCTGCGCGCTCGGCTTGGTCGAGGTGGGACGCAGGCGATCGCAGCGCGCACCAGGACGGGGGCGAGCGGAGCCACCGTGTGGTCAGCGCCCGCAGAGAGAAGGGGAATCCGTTCGGATGGCGGGGCTCCCGTCCGATGGTAACAACTGTTACCGTCGAGGTATGGCGAAACCACAGCTGGGCGCACGCCTCGACAAAGAAACCCTGGACCTCGCCAAGGCCCGCGCCAAGGACCGTGGCCTGAGCCTGGGCGACTACCTCGCTGTGCTCGTCCGTGAGGACGCCGACGGGCTGCGGCAGCGGGGCTTGGACGCGGCACGCCGCTTCCTCGACGAGCACCAGGCCGTCTTCGACGAGGCCGAAGACGCCGATCGTCACCTGCCCGGAACGCACGCCGCGTAATGGACCTGCACATCGATGTTCCTTGGATCCTGCACGTCGTGCAGCTGGCCGGGGCCGGCGATCCGGCCCCCGACGACTACGGAGTAGCCGTGGCCGCGGTCGCCTGCCACCGCGCCGAGCTGCTGGAAACCCCGGTCTACGACGGCCCCTACGCCCGCGCGGCGGCCCTGGTGCACATCCTGGGTCGCTGCCGCTGGCTGGAACGCTCCAATCTGGCCGTCGCCGCCGCAACGGGTGTGATGTACCTGGAGGCCTCCGGGGTCCCGGTCAAGCCCACACGCGAGAACGCTGTCGCCCTGCGCGACCTGCTGCGCGATCCCGCCTGCACCGCAGCCAGAATCGCCACCCTGCTGCGCGCCTGGCCGCGGGCCACCTGACCCGCCCCGCCACCGGGCAAGGGAGTGGCAACCGCTCGGAGGCTCCGAGTGCCGGTTCTGCTCCAGTTGATTGCCACCCTCGACGCACTCCCGGCAGCCTATTTCGCTCCTCTTCCGTCGGGCGTCCATGGAGCCATACGCTCGTGTGGCGAGCTCAGCCGCTCTGCCCTGATGTCCGTACCGCCGGGGGAAGTCGTGGACGTGCCGATGCTGATCCTGCTGGGGGCGGCGGGCGGAGCCCTGCGTGGACTTCTGGACGTCTACAACCGGTTCTTGGACTGGCAATCGGATCGCCGTATCCACAGGCAGTCATCTCCCGGTCAGGGGGATCAACCACTCCGATTCCAGGAGTACTTCGACCCCGTCGCTGACCCGGTCGCAGCCGTCGTGCACAGCGCTATGGGCGCGGGGGCCGCAGTACTGTTCGGGACGACGGGACAGATCAGCGGCGCCTATGCGGCCGTCGTCGTCGGCATCTCGGCCCCGGTGATCCTGACCCAGCTGGGCCGCGTCCAGTCGGTGGACGAAGCGGTCACCGGCACGCCACAGACAGCGGGTGCAGAGGGGACCGCCCCGCAACCCATGCCGCAGGCCCCGACGGTGCCCGCAGGAGCCGTGGCTGCTGGCGAGCCCGGCCCTGAGGCGCGACCCAACGCCGTCCGTCCGGACCTGGCAGTTGCTCAAGCACAGTCGGACGTTCGGGCCGCAGGCAGTGGAGAAGGTTCGGTGCACGGAGCGGGTAGCCAGAGGACGTCGCGTCTGCCTCAAGGACCCGCCATCACTGAGGAGGGCACGACGCCATGATGCGCTCCTCTGCGACCCGCATCGTCACAGCGATCCTTGGCAGTAACCGGTCACATGACCGGCCTTCATCCGTTGCTTGGCAGCGCCGTCTGCCGCTGGGGCGCCGTCTGCTGGCCTCGGTGCTGGGAGTCCGGGCTCGCCCAGCGGGGCCGCCCCGCGCTTCCGCGCGAGATGCGGCTGCCTGCAGTGGTCCTGCCGGCACCAGCAACCCCGACAGCGACCTCGCGGCGGGCTCCCGTGCGGATGACGTCTCCGGCTCGGCCAGCCCAGGCCCTGACTCCGCGGGTGCCGCAGACTTATCGGGAGGCAGCACACGCCGACGGGAACCCCGCAGGCGCCAGGGCGCGCCCGGCGCAGTGCAGATCGGCTCGATTTCCGGAGGCGCCCAGGCCATCGGCAACCACGTCACGGCCGCCTCGACCAACTACACGGTGTCTGTCGAACGGCAGCATGAGCAGGTGCTTGTGGCCCTCCGGCAATTGCGCGAAGAGCTTCGGATTGGAGAAGTGCGCACGGCGCAGCAGGCGGAGCTCGATACCCAGCTGGCGGCAGTGGAGGGGGAGATCGTCCGCACGGGACGCAGCAGCGCGGCAGCGCTCAACCGCCTCCGCTTCCTCCTCGAGTACCACCGTCCCAATGACGCAACGGCCGCCGCGGCTACCAGAGTCCTGATGGCCATCGCCCAGGTTCCAAGTTGACCCGCCAGTCGGGTTGCCCGTCAGTTGCGGACTGGGGCAGTTCCTGACCCGCACCTTGCTCGACAGCTTGACGTCGTCCAGGCTGGCGCCGATCACTGAGGACCACAGCCAGACCGGCCGAGCGTCGAGGTCCCCGGGGCAGGTGGTCGACGTTGAGGCGGATCAACGTGCCCTCGATGACGGGGAGTTCGTTGTCGTGGTCGATCCACGCGGACCGCTGCTGCAGACGGGGGTGGAGCCGGTCCCAGGCACGGGCCTCGGCCTTGCCGTAGCGGGCCGTGTCGTTCACTGTGACCACGGCCGGATCGGGCCACGACTCGGGACGGGCCAGGCTGAACTCCTTGCCGTGCCGGGGCAGCCGGCCGCCCTCGGGATCGTAGACGCGTGGCAGCTTCGGCAGCCGCAGTACGCGGTCCGAGCGCAGGCGCCCAACCAGCTCGCCGGGCAGGTCGCGCAGCACCCAGGCCAGCCGCATCACGTCGTAGCCCGCGTCCATCACGACCAGGACGTCCCGATCGCCACGCTGCCACTGACCGGCCGCGATCAGCCGCTGGACCACGGCCCGCAGCTGGCCGACGGTGACGTCCGCGGCGTCGTCGGCGGGCCCCAGCCTGCCCACGTCCAGGACCTGGGTCCACGAGGTGCGACCCGGCGCCAGCGCGACGACGAACGAGTACGGCCAGCCCGGGATGATCTGCGCAGCCTTACGAGAACGGCCGTGGACGTGGCAGAACAACCACTCCGGTGAACAGGCCGCATCCGAGCACAGCCACGAGTAGACCTCCACGGCGAGCACGATCCGATTGCCGAAGCGCGGCATCGACAGGGAAACCAGCAGGTCACGTAGGGCTACAGTGTCAAGGCGGCCGTGGTTCAACGCGCCGTACAGCGAGCCGTAACCACGCTGATGCTCGGCGAGCAGCGATAGCTCGACCGGCGTCCGCGTCGGACCGTCCGTACACAGCAACGCGTCAGTCACCTCGAAGAACGCGTCCGCCCGCGCGGACAGACACCCGTAGAAGGCCGTCCGAAAGCGGGACAGTTCCGCGAGCGCCTCCCGCCCGTCGATTTGCGGCAACACACTCATCCGACCCACAGCCTTCATACTGAACTCACATACGCGGTAGCGGAGTTCAGAATCGCGAGGAAGTCCGCCTCGCACCCTGCAATCACTCCAAAGAGTGACGATGCGGTCGGGGTGGAGGTTAAGGAACTTCCCAATAGCGCTCGTCAAGCAGTTGCGGGGATCGGGGGACGGAGTTCGTAGGACGTGTTGTCGCGGATCACGGCCCAGAGGACGTTGAGGCGTCGGCGGGCTAGGGCCAGCAGGGCCTGGATGTGACTCTTCCCTTCGCCACGTTTGCGCTGGTAGTAGTGCTGGGAGACGGGGCAGCAGCGGAGGCTGGCCATCGCGGCGAGGTAGCAGACCCGCAGCAGGCCGCGGTGGTAGCGGCGGGGCCGGTGCAGGTTGCCGCGGATGCGGCCGGAATCGCGCGGGTCCGGGGCCAGTCCGGCGAAGCCCGCCAGCCGGCCCTGGGTGCCTAACGCTGTCAGGTCTCCTCCGGTGGCGGCGATGAACTCGGCCCCGAGGCGGGGTCCCATGCCGGGCAGGGTCTCGATCACTATGGCGTGCGGGTGGTCGTGAAATCGAGCCTCGATGAGTGCATCGAGTTCGGCGATCTCCGTGTCCAGGGCCAGCACGCCTTTCGCGATGCGGGCCACCATGTCGGCGGCCAGTGTCTCTCCGGGCAGCGCGGTGTGCTGGGCTTCTGCCGCATCGAGGGCGGTCCGGGCGAATGAGGAAGGGTTCCTCACGCTGCGGTTCTTCAGCCAGGATTCGAGGCGACGGATATCGATGCGGCGGATCGCGCCCGGCGTCTGGTAGCCGGTCAGCAGCACAACCAGCCCTCGGCCCTTGCGGGTCAGGGCACGTTCCAGGGCCGGGAAGATTCCCAGGAGTTGTTCGCGCAGCCGGTTGATCTGCCGGGTGCGGTCGTTGACGAGATCGAGGCGACGGCTGGTGAGGATGCGCAGGTCGACGGCCACCTCGTCGCCGGGCCGGAGCAGTCCGAGGTCCTGGCGCATGCGGGCCTGGTCGGCGATGACGTGGGCATCCTTGGCATCGGTCTTGCTCTAGCCGCGGTAGCCGGCTGCGGCGCGGTGGACGGTCAGGCCGGTGAGGTAGACCATCGGCTGTCCCTGGTCGAGCAGGAGCCCGATGAGCAGAGCGGCGCTGCCATGGTTGGTGTCCATCGCCCACAGGGTCTTGCCCGGGTCGGCGAGAGCGAGCACGTCGCGGATGAGCTCCAGCCACTCGGGCTCGTCGTTGCCGACGCGGCGTGACAGCCGCCGTTCGCCGCGGGCGTCGAGTGCCACGCAGTGGTGATGCTCCTTGCCGATGTCGACTCCGGCCCAGATCGTGAACATGGCCGCCTCCGCCAGTTGCTCGTTCTGTGATCCCGCGGACGGCCTTGCCGACGTTGTCCTACACAGCGATCAAGTCGCGTATCCCAATGAGCGGTTGTGACCGTCATGGGCTCCGGGCGGCCAAGTTTTTCATCCTTCAGACGGCGTCAAGCTCATAGCCATACCCGGAGTCCTCGGGCTCACCGATCCTACGAATGACCGGCGTGGACCAGTGCGGGAACGGTAGGACCAGCTCACCGGTTGATGCGGCCCCTGGCGGCGGGGGGGGCGCGAGCGCCGACCGCCTCGCGCAAGTCAGCAGTGACCAGGGAGATTTCCCGATGCTCGTGGCGGCGATCCACGTACCGCGCGTAGAGCACTCGGCGGCGCTGAGCCTGCGGCTGCCCCCAGCCGGGGCGGTCCACGATCCGGTGACGCGTCGATAGCTCAGGTCAGGAGTGGTCCCAGTGGTCCCGCACGATCCGGTACACCGTGTAGATCGGACCGAGCCAGCGTGCGAGCCGGTAGGGGCGGCTCTGGTCGCCGCGGCAGTGATGGTGCCCGGCTGGATTCTGTGCCGTGCTGCTCTTCTTCTTCGCCATCGGGGTCTCACCTCTTCCGGGTTCCCGACAGTGCGTACGCGAGAAGTACGCCCAGGTGGACCATGGGGATGGCGATGGCGCCGAGCCCGGCGTCGTCCAGGCCGAGTTGCTGGATCGCGTAGCGCACGAGCAGGAAGCCGTGCGGGGAACGTAGGCGCAGCGGTGCGGTCGTCAGAGCCGCGATGATGGCTTCGGTGACGACTGGAGCGAGGGCCCTCGCCCGGGCCGTTGTTGGAAGGCTGATGGATCCGGTCATGACGCGCCTCGCTGTTCTTGTCGTGTGAGTGCGTTGGGCGGGCCGGCCGGTGAGGGCCCCGCACGCCAAGGGATGGGTGGCAGCCCTCATCGTGCGTACGCGGGTTGGAGGACTGGTTGGAGTCGCCGTTGCAGTCGGCATCAGCCACGACCGGAGGGCAGGGCGGAACGGGCCGCTGCCCTGCGGTTGGGGATAGCCTTGACGGGAGTTGCTCCACTCGGGGGAGGGGCGATGGGCGATCAGGCCGTCTCACGGACACTGCGTTTCGAACTGCTCGGGCCGCTGCGCGCATGGCGGGAAGGGGTCGAACTCGATCTCGGCCAGCAGCAACAGAGAGTCGTCCTCGCCATACTGCTGCTGAACGCCAATCGGTCACTGAGTCAGCAGCAACTGATGAGCGGCCTATGGGGGATGACACCGCCGGCGCACGCGGTGAACCTCCTGCAGCGGCATGCCTCGGGGCTGCGCCGTGTGCTCGAACCCGGCCGGCGACCCCGTTCGCCCTCGCGTCTGCTGGCCTGGACCGCGGCCGGCTACCGGCTGACCGTGCCGCCCGACCGGCTGGATCTGCACGACTTCGACCGTGAGGTGCAACGTGCCCGTGCCGCGCGCAGGGCGGGGGACCTGCCCGCGGCGGCCTTAGCGCTGCACGAGGCGTTGGGTCTGTGGCGCGGGCAGGTGTGTGAAGGGTTGTCCGGGCCGTCGGTCGAGGCCGAACGGCAGCGGCTGGAAGAACGGCGGCTCAAGGTGCTGGAGGAGCGCATCGAGGTGGATCTCGGGCTCCGTGACCCCTTCGACCTGGTGGGTGAGTTGCGCCGGCTCGTGGCCGATCAGCCGACACGGGAGAGTCTGCACGGCCTGCTCATGCTGGCGCTGTACCGTGCGGGCCACCAGGCCGAGGCGCTGGCCGCCTTCCGGCAGGCGCGCCGGAGCATCCGCGAGCGGGTCGGGACCGAGCCCACGGGACGGCTGCAGCGGCTGCACCAGCGGATTCTCGCAGGGGACCCGGCACTTGACGTACCGCAGCCGGGCTCGGCAGCTGCGTCTGCGGCCGGACTGGGCTCAGGCCTAGCAGAATTGGGCTCAGGTGCGGCAGGACCGGTTTCCGATCCAGCAGGACCGGGTTCCGTTCCGGCAGGATCGGGTTCCGTTCCGGCAGGAACAGGCCCGCAGCAGCCCGACCGCACCCGGCCGCACCACCCTCTGGTTCCCGCCCAACTGCCGCACCGCATGCGGGACTTCGTCGGCCGGGCAGACGCGCTCGCCCGGCTCGACGCCCTCCTGCCCGGTGAAGGCCACAGCACCGGGGGAGCCGTGGTGATCACCGCGATCGGCGGGACGGCCGGCGTCGGCAAGACCGCGCTCGCGGTCTACTGGGCCCATCGGATCCGGGGCCGGTTCCCGGACGGACAGCTGTACGTGAACCTGCGCGGCTTCGATCCGACCGGTTCGCCGATGCACCCGGCCGAGGCCGTACGGGGATTCCTCAACGCTCTGGCCGTGCCGCCGGAACAGATGCCTCTCGATCCCGAGGGGCAGTCGGCGCTCTACCGGACCCTGCTGGCGAGCCGCCGCATGCTGGTCGTGCTCGACAACGCGCGCGATGCCGAACAGGTACGTCCCCTGCTGCCGGGTTCATCGGGCTGTCTCGTCGTGGTGACCAGCCGGAACGACCTCGCCGGTCTGGTGGCCACGGGAGGCGCCCATCCGGTGACGGTCGACCTTCTCTCCACCGCCGAAGCACGCGAGATGCTCGCCCGCCGCATCGGCCGGCGTGAGGTCGACGCGGAATCGGTCGCGGTCGACGACATCATCGCGTCGTGCGCCCGGCTGCCGCTGGCTCTGGCGATCGTGGCGGCGCGTGCCGCACTCCATCCCGGCTTCCCTCTCGGGTTGCTGGCCAAGGAACTGCACACTGCCGACGGCGGGTTGGGCTCGCTGGACGGCGGCGACCCGGCCTCCAACGTCCGGACGGTGTTCTCCTGGTCGTACCACCGTCTCAGGGCCCCCGCGGCCCGGCTGTTCAGGCTGCTCGGCCTGCACCCGGCCCCGGAAGTCGGTGCACTGGCCGCAGTCGCGCTGGCCGGACTCCCGCCCGCGCAGGGCCGCTCGCTCCTTGCCGAACTGTCCCGCGCGCAGCTGATCACGGAGTGCGCGCCCGGCCGCTTCACCCGGCATGACCTGCTCCGCGCCTACGCGGCGGAACGCGCCCGCACGCAGGACACGGACGCCGAGAGGCAAGCGGCGCTCCGCCGCATGCTCGACCACTATCTGCACACCGCCTTTCACGCCAGTGCGCTGCTCAACCCGCACCGGGACGATCCCATCGAACTGGCCGGTGCCGACGCCGCCGTTCCCGTCGAGCGGTTCGCCGATCACCGTCGGGCGCTGGAGTGGTTCGTCCGGGAGCACACGGTCCTCCTCGCCGTCATCCGGCAGGCCGCCGACGGCCGGACGGATGGCCATGCCTGGCGCCTGGCATGGACCCTCAGGCCCTTCAGCGATCGTCAAGGTCTCTGGCACGACGCGGCGACGATCGACCGGACGGCCCTGGCGGCTGCCTCCCGTCAGTCCGACACACGGGGGCAGGCCGTCATCCATGGGTGCCTGGCGTACGCCTATATGGGGCTTGGCCAGTACGGGAAAGTGCACCGTCATGCGGACCGGGCTCTCGCTCTGTTCGACGAACTCGCCGACGCCACCGGCCAGGCACACGCGCACCGCACATCGGCATGGGCTCTTGACCAACAACACCGCTACCAGGAGGCACTTGCTCACGCACAACAGGCCCTGAAGCTCTTCGAGACGGCCGGACATCGCACGGGTCAGGCGCGGGCGCTCAACGCGGTCGGGTGGTTCCACTCCCAACTGGGCGACCTCGAGCAGGGTTTAGCCTACTGCCGGCGTGCGGTGGAGCTGCAGGAAGAGCTGGGCGACCGGTTCAACCAGGCCGACACGTGGGACAGCCTCGGCTACGTCCACCGCCGGCTCGACCGGCGCGAGGAGGCGCTCGCGTGCTACGAGAAGGCGATCGAGCTCTACAGGGACATCGGGGACCGGTACAACGAAGCGAACACCCTGTGCTCCCTCGGCACGCTCCATCGCGACATCGGTGATGTCCGGGCGGCCCGCACCAGCTGGCAGGACGCCCTGACGGTCCTCGACGAGCTTGGCCACCCGGACGCGGTACAGGTGCGCGCCGACCTGGCCCGACTGCGGGATACGAGATCCGTCCCTTGAGGGACGGCCGCCGACTCCGTCGGCTCCGCTCTTCCTTGACGGACCTCAGGCACATCGACGACTCTGCCAGCGAGGAATCCACTTCCCGCGCAGGTGAACAAGGTCATCGTGGAGGCCACGATGTCGGAAGACAATATCAGCCAGCAGGACCTCAAAGAGCTCATCCGGAAACTCGACCTGCTGAAACCCATGTTCTCCGCGGAGCAGCAGGAGGTGATAAAGGCCGTTTTCCGCGCTGCCGGTGAGTCGTACGTCGGTCGTTCCCAAGACCGGTGGGAGCTACTGAGCAGTCGCGCCGCCCGGTTCACTCCTGGCACGTTCCGTCCCGACGACGTCATGGAAATCTTCAAGATCTACGAACCCGTGCGGTCGAACCCGGGTGGCCGGATTTTCCAGGAGGATCTCGAAGACGTCACACAGAAACTGAGCATGCTCAAATCCGAGTTCACCGAAGGGCAGCAGGAGGTGCTGAACGCCATCTTCCGTGCAGCGGCCAGTTCTTATGCCGGACTCCCGCAAGACCGCTTCGGGCAGTTCGCCTTTCCCGCCGTCGGCCCTTTGAGCGACAGCCCTCGCGACGAGGTCATGGACGCTTTCAGGATCTGGGAACCCGCATCGCCGCAGCCCGATGACGGAGAGGGCTGAGCCGCGGGACGCCCGCGCCTTGCCAAAGGAGCGATCGGCGTGGCCGGTGGTCCTCGTCTCCATGCCTTTCATGGACTTCCGGCGCCCCTCCCTCCAGCTGGGACTGCTCAAAGCCATCGGCGTGGCGTCCGGGTTCCCCGTGCGCACGTTCCACGCCAACCTCGACTTCGCCGCGCGCATCGGCGCGGACCGGTACCGGGCCCTTTCCGAACACCGCAGAGGCATGGTCGGTGACTGGCTGTTCTCCCTCCAGGCGTTCGGCGACGAGGCCCCGGACCCGGACGGTCGTCTGCTCGACGACTTCGCCGCCGAACTCACCTACCTGGCAGGCGATGAACGGCGCGGTACGTTGCGCGATCAGCTCCTCAGGATGCGGCACGACGACGTGCCCGCCTACCTGGACGCCCTCCTCGACGCATTCCCGTGGCACACGGTCCGTGTCGTGGGATTCACCTCGACCTTCCAGCAGAACACCGCCTCCTTCGCGTTGGCCCGGCGGCTGAAGGAGCGCCATGCGGGGCTGCTCACCTTGTTCGGCGGAGCCAACTTCGACGGCGAGATGGGCGTCGAGTTCGTCCGTGCGGTCGACTCCGTGGATGCCGCGATCATCGGCGAAGGGGACATGGCCTTCCCCCAGTTCCTCCGCACGCTCGCCGCCGGCGGTGACCTGGACACCGTGCCCGGACTGGCCCGCCGCATCGAAGGACGGGTGGTCGCGGTGCCACCGCTGCCGCCCCTGCGCCGGCTGGACGAGTTGCCCGTTCCGGACTACGACGAGTACTTCCAGCACGCCGAGGACCTGGGGATCCTCCGACGCGCGAGCCACCGATCGGTGTGGATTCCGGTCGAGACGGCACGGGGCTGCTGGTGGGGGGCGAAGCATCACTGCACGTTCTGCGGACTGAATGCGACCACGATGGAATTCAGGTCCAAGGCAGCCGAGCGCGTCCTGGCCGAATTCGCCCAACAGGCCCGCCGATACCGGACGTTCCGCTTCGAGACGGTGGACAACATCCTCGACACCCGGTACCTGAAGTCCCTGTTTCCCGCGCTCATCGAGAGCGACGCGAGCTACGAGATCTTCTACGAGGTCAAGGCCAATCTGGGCCGGGAGCAGCTCAAGCTCATGGCGGACGCCGGAGTGACGCAGATCCAGCCGGGCCTGGAGTCGCTCAGCTCGCGTGTGCTGCACCTCATGCACAAGGGATGCAGCGCCGCCCAGAACATCAATCTGCTGCGCTGGGCCCAGCACTACGGCATCAACGTGGCCTGGAACCTGCTCTGGGGCTTCCCCGGTGAGACCCAGGAGGACTACGCCGCCCAGGCAGCGGTCATGCCCCACCTGTGGCATCTGCAGCCACCCTCGAGCGCCAACCGGATCTGGATGGAGCGTTTCAGTCCGCTCTACCGCGACCGGCACACGCTCCTGGGGCACTGCCGACCCGAACCCAGCTATCGCTACGTCTACCCGGCCGACGTGGACCTCGACAGGACCGCCTACTTCTTCGAGCACGAGGTCAAGGGCGCCCTCCCCGACAGCGACTACCTGGACGTACGGAAGGCAGTCGACGACTGGATCACGGCGAGCCGGGGCAACCACCACCGACCCGTTCTGCAGTACTGGCAGGCACCTCACTTCGTGCAGATCTACGACGGCCGGAATGAAGGCAAAGAGGGCACCTACACCTTCGAGGGCCCGCTGGCCGACCTCTACCTCGCCTGCAGCAACCGGGCCATCACGGCGGCGACGGCCCGCAACCGACTCGGCCTCGACCAGTCGGTGGAGGCCATCGAAGGGACACTGCGCGAACTGGCGAAGCTGGGGCTCGTCTTTCTCGACGGGCCCGCGGCGCTGGCCCTGGCCATTCCGGCGCCACGCAGAAGGCCGGTACTGGAGCACTGAACGTTTTCGGTCATCAATGCGTTACGCCGTTCTGAGTATGGCCAGTGCCTGCAGGATTCCATTTCAATGGCCGTACACAAAGGGCGATTCGGGGCGATCTCAAGGAGTTGTTCATCGATGTCCGACACCACTCGAGGCAACATGCCTCAGATTCTGTATGCCCACGCCTCACCGAAATCGAGCGGTGAGATCTCGCTCTTCGACGAATCGCTGGAAGGGCACGATTTCACTTCGACGCAGGGGTCGGGCTTCACGTCCTCCCCCGCGGACATCGCCGCGGCCACCGAGCAGCTGCGCGCAGCCGGATTCGAGATCCTGGAAGAGGGGAGCACGGCGACGACGATCAACATCGCCGGCCCGCCCGAGCTGTACGAACGGTATTTCCAGGTCCCCCTCGTAACCGAGCAGCGTGAGGTCATCCGGCCCGGATCGGCGGGCGAGCGAGAGACCGTGACGTTCGTCGACTGCCCCACCACTTCTCTGTCCGGCCTGATTCCCACGGACCGAAGCCCCGTGGTCGACGTGGTGGAGGGTGTGGCGATCGAGGAGCCGGTCTTCCCCTTCCGCGGCACACCGGTCAACGCTTCACCGCCGCGGCCCGGTTACTGGCATCTGACCGTCCCCAGGAAGGTCGCCGAGCTGCTGGATGCCGACAAACTGCATCAAGAGGGTATCCGGGGCGCCGGAGTCCGTCTGGCGATGGTGGATTCCGGCTGGTGGGGAGGCCATCCGTACTTCGCGGAGCGCCGCTTGAGCGGCAGCGTCGTGCTCGGGCCCGGGGCGGAACGAGAGGACGTGGACGAGAACGGGCACGGCACCGGAGAGTCCGCCAACGTCTTCGCGCTGGCGCCTGGCATCGACTTCACCATGGTCAAGGCCAACTTCGACAACATACTCGGCTCGTTCAACGCAGCCGTGAACCAGAATCCGCGCCCGCACATCATCAGCAACAGCTGGGGCGGTAATGTCGCGGCACCGCCCCTGACCGCCATCGGCCGGGCCATGGTGGACTCGATCACCGCTGCGGTGGCGGCCGGGATCACCGTGGTGTTCTCCGCGGGAAACGGTCACTACGGCTTCCCCGCACAGCACCCGGACGTCATCGCGGCCGGAGGGGTCTACGTCGACAGCTCGGGTGGGACACAGGCGTCGAACTACGCGAGCGGCTTCAGGAGCAGGATCTATCCGGACCGCATCGTCCCGGACGTGTGCGGCCTGGTGGGCATGCAGCCCCATGCGATGTACATCATGCTGCCCGTTCCTCCGGGCTGCGAGATTGATCAGGAGCTGTCCGGCAGGAACGCGGCGTTGTTCCCGGAGGAAGACGAGACGCGTGCCAATGACGGGTGGGCCGCCTTCAGCGGGACCTCCGCGGCTGCTCCTCAAATCGCCGGCATCTGCGCCCTGTTGCGGCAGGCGTACCCGGAGCTGTCGCCGCGTGGCATACGCAATGCCCTGATGAGCAGCGCCCGAGACGTGCGAACCGGCGCGAGCAACCCGTCGACGAACGGCGGATCGATCGCGGGACCCGGGCACGACGAGGCGACCGGCTGGGGTCTTGCCAGCGCGTCGGCGGCCGTGGCGGCGGCGGTGTTCCAGACGTGAGCGGTGTGTCCGGCCCCTGACCCATGAGTCCTCCTGATCAGTTGATGCCGTGCCGGAACCGATCATGACCTGTCACGGACACGCACGAGGGCGGATCACGAAAATCACACCGGAGCCGCCTGAACCCCGCTGTTCCGCGATCTGGCGCTGGCTGAGCCGGGCATTCCTCAGGTTGGAACATCTCGCTGTACCAGCAGGCTCGGCCTGGAGGTAGATCCTGCTTCCTCGGCCGACTACCCGCCGACGGCCAGGGGCGGAGCCGTCGGGCAGGGTGAGCAGCCTGACGTCCGTTGGCTCGACGGATGTTTCGATGATCTCTGCGTGGGCGAGTCGGTCCCGCTTTTCGTCGTAGCCGCCGTAGAAGGCGACCCGCTTACCGTGGACGGCTACCGCTTTGGCGCCCCGTACGTGGTTCGCCCACACCCTCACGGGCCGATCGGTGCGGTCGGGGTGTATCTCGACGAGTGGGAAGTCCGTGTATGGGCACGCCCAGGCGGTGGTGCCCGACACGTTCAGGGCGTAGCAGTCGAAGAGGCCGGGGATGCGGGCGTCGTCTGACGTCCAAGCGAGTCGGCCCGTGGCGCTCCAGCAGCGGATTCCCGCCGGGTTCTCGTCGAAGTGCCCTACTCAGATACGGCTGGCCTCGTCCACGAGCAGGTGCTTGATGGCGTCCCTGACGGAGAAGGACGAGGTCTCACGGCAGAGCGTGTCGAAGACCTGGACCTGGTTGGCGTCCTCGTATCGGCGGACGCGAGACGTGGCGACGACAAGGCCGCCGTCGGGCAGGCGGTCCAGGTGCGGCCAGTGGGCCCGTACGGCGCTCAGCTCGGTGAGTTCGACGTTGCCGCCCGGATCGACGGACACGACCAGCGCGTCAAAGGGCGGGACATCGCCGCCGGGCTGGGGAGCGCGTTCGGCGAGCAGCCAGTGGGCGGCGCCGAAAACGTCGACGGTACTGGTCAGGATGTGGCGGTCGTGGTGCGCTTGGGGCAGGTGGGCGTACGGAACGAGGACGGCGATCTGCACGGTGGGCTCTCCTGAGTGGACGGTCGGCCACGGCCCTCGGGCACTGCGGTGCGGCGATCGGTGGCGCGCGAGCGGTGGAGAACGGACAGGCCCTAGGACGTGTACTGAATCCCGCGCCCGCCCCAGGCGTCGCGGTGGCGCCGGATGCCCTGCATCGGGACACGGCTGCCGTCCACCTCGACGAACCTCCGGGCTCTGCGGCTCAAGCCGGAAGGCGCGATCGGGATCGGCGACATCGATGTACCGGTCATCGCTGCTCCTCGCTGCTGCCGGAGTGGAGCACGGCCTCCGCGATCTCCCGCACACGGTCCAGAGTGATCCCCGTGCGCTGTTCGACGGCGAGGGGATGGTCGGTGGGCTCCAGTTCGACGTAGGGGCGCTCGCCAACCGGGCGGGTGTGGACGTGGGTCTTGAGATTGAGCGTCGTGGGCGAATAGACCGGCAGATCAGTGGTCAGCCAGCCGAAGTACGGCTTCTCGGCCTCACGGCCGAGCGTGTCCCACAGGTCCGCCGAGCGGGAAAAGTTCTCGCGGCTGAGCGACACCCAGACACCCCAGGAGAACACCACGCCGCTACCAACGATCGGGATCTCGATCATGCCCTTCACGAAGTAATGCTCCGCATGGACCACGCACTGGTCCGAGGAAAGCAGGCAGTCGTCGGCGACGTCGAACGCCGGATCCCACACAGCCGGGGCCTCGGCCGAGTAGTTGATCGGCAGCTCAGAGTGGTGGGCACCGCAGCACGAGCAGGTGAACCCAAGATCACTGGTCATGACCCTGGAGCCTAGTGACGGGTTCCGACACTGCCTCGGGCAGGAGCCCCTTCCATCCCGCTGCCCTACAGGGCGCTCAGTCACAGGGGCTCGCACGTCAAGGGCAGTCCTCGCTCACCTCGCGATGCTCGATGCGTTGATCTCAGAGGTGCATCAGCAGCCCTCGAAGCACTGAGAGACGGATGGTCATGCTTCTGAGAACGGCGTGCGTCTTGCTGCCGGGCATGCGGGTGACGCGATGGCGGGCCTCGCCGTCCCAGAGCTCGCCCCAGCCTGACACCCCCGGCACCTGAGACGACCGCCCCCTCCGGCTACCCCAGGGCGGCACTGGTCACCGAACGGCCGCCCCGCACACGCCCGCAACAGCGCGTGCGGGGCGGCCGTTCGCCGTACCAGGGCTCGCGTGTGCTACAGCGCCGGGCCGGTGCGCGGGCGAGCGGGCGGCGGCAACGGGACGCGGGCGAAGCCGGTCCGGTAGGCGAGGGCGACGAGCTGCGCGCGGTGGTGGGCGCCGAGCTTGTGCATGATGCGCTGGACGAAGGTGCGCACGGTGAGCGGGCTGACGAAGAGGCGTTCGGCGATCTCGTCGTTGGTCAGGCCCTCGGCCGCGCACAGCAGGACCTCCTCCTCGCGGGGCGTGAGGCAGTCGAGCTCGCGCGGGGTGGCCTGGGGGCGGTCGGGGCTGGAGGCGGCGAGGTAGCGGGTGACCACCGTGTGGGTGGCCAGCGGGGAGAGCACCATGTCCCCGGCGGCGACGGTGCGGATGGCGGCGAGGAACTCGGCGGGGCCGACGCCCTTGCCGAGGAATCCGCTCACGCCCGCGCGCAGGGCGCGGGTGATGTAGTCGTCGGTCTCGAAGGTGGTCAGGATCAGCACCCGGGTGCCGTGCAGCTGCGGGTCGGCGGTGATCTGCGCGGCGGCCGACAGCCCGTCCTGGTGCGGCATGCGGATGTCCATGACCACGACGTCGGGTGCGGTGGCGCGGGCCAGGCGCACGGCCTGGTCGCCGTCGCCCGCGGTGGCGATGACCTGGAGGTCGTCGGCGGCGTCGATGAGGACCTGGAAGGTCCCGGTGAGGAGCGCCTGGTCGTCGGCGAGGAGCACGCGGATGGTCACGGGGCGTCCCTGTTCGTGATGGGGCGGGGGTGGTGGCCGGGCGCGGCGAGGGTCGGGAGGTCGGCCCGCACCTCGAATCCGGCCCCCTTGCGGGGGTGGGCGTGCAGGTGACCGCCGACGGCATGGGCCCGCTCGCGCATGCCGATCAGCCCGTACCCGGCCGCGCCCGTATCCGTGGGCGTGGGGCCGTCGTCGGTGACGGTGAGGGTCAGCCGGTCGGCGCTGTAGTGGAGTTGGACGGCGGCGGTGGTGGTCAGGGCGTGTTTGGAGACGTTGGTGAGCGCCTCCTGGGTGATGCGGTAGGCGGTCAGGCCGACGCCGGGCGACAGCGGCCGGGGCTCGCCGTCGCGGGTGAGGGTGACGGTCAGGCCGACGCTGTCGAAGGACGCGAGCAGGTCGGGCAGTTGCGCCAGGCCGGGCGCGGGTTCGGTCGACCCGGTGGCGTCGTCGTGTTCGCGCAGCAGGCCCACCGTCGCTTTGAGTTCGCCCAGGGCCGCGGTGAGGGTGGCGGTGAGGTTGCCGGTGACTTTGGCCGCCGCTTCGGGGCGGGTGGTCAGGAGGTAGTCGGCGGTGGCGGCCTGGGCGTGGGCGAGGGTGATGTGGTGGGCGACGACGTCGTGCAGTTCGCGGGCGATGCGCATCCGTTCCGCGCCGACCCGGCGGCGGGCCTCCTCCTCGCGGGTGTGCTCTGCCATCTCCGCGCGGGCCTCGATGGCCGTGACGTAGTCGCGGCGGCTGCGCAGCGCGTCGGCCACCGCCGCCGCCAGGAGGGTGAAGGCGGCCAGGCCCACCTGCTCGGGCTGCAGCTGCGCTTCGCCCGGTGGCCACAGGGCGGAGGCGGCCAGCAGGGACAGCGCTGCGGCGGTGGTGCAGCGGGCGGCGGTGCGGCCGTCGGTGCGCCAGGCCAGCGAGGCGAGTGCCGCCATGACGGGGCCGGTGAGAGTGGAGCCGAACTCGTAGCCGTAGGTGGGGCCGAGCGCGCCGAGGGCCGCGGTGCAGGCGGTGGTGGTGATCACGGTCAGCCGCGGGTGGCTGCGGTGCAGCAGTAGCGCGGCGCACGCCATGACGGCGAGGGCGGCGGGGGCCGGCGGGGGCCAGCGCACGATGCGGGGCGGCTGCGCCATGGTGGTGGTCAGCACCGCCAGCACGCACAGCACGGCCGCGAGGGCGGTGTCGAAGGCGCGCGGATGGCGCCGGGCCCACGACCGGATCTCGGCGATCATCTTTTCCTCCCTTCCCGAGGGGTCCTAGGTGGTTGATGCCGGCCCCCCCCGGGCACTCGTAACTCTGCGGGTGCCCGGGGGGCCGGTGCTGGTCAGGCGTTCACCGACTCCTCGCGGGCTGAGGGGCCCGCAGGGGCGGAGGGTTCGGCGGTCAGGGCGCGGGTGAGCTTCTCGCCCTCGATGTCGAGGTCGGGCAGGATCCGGTCCAGCCATGTCGGCAGTCGCCACGCGGCCTTGCCCAGCAGGGCGAGGGCGGCGGGGACGATGGTCATGCGGACGACGAACGCGTCGAACAGGACGGCTGCGGCCAGGCCCAGACCGAGCATCTTGATCATGGAGTCGGTCATGCCGATGAACCCGGCGAACACGGCGATCATGATGACGGCGGCGGCCACGACGACGCGGGCGCTGTGCCGGAAGCCGGTGACGACGGCCTGGGCGGGCGATGCGCCGTGGACGTACGCCTCGCGGATGCGGGTGACGAGGAAGACCTCGTAGTCCATGGCCAGGCCGAAGACCACACCGATCAGGAAGATCGGCATCATGCTCGTCACCGGGCCGGTCTGGGCGACACCGAGCAGGTCGGCGAGCCAGCCCCACTGGAAGACCGCGACGATCACGCCGAAGGACGCGGCGACCGAGAGCAGGAAGCCGAGCGCGGCCTTGACCGGGACCAGGACGGAGCGGAAGACGACCATCAGCAGCAGGACGGCCAGGCCCACCACGACCGCGAGGTAGGGGATGAGGGCGGCGGTGACCTTGTTGGAGACGTCGATGTTCATCGCGGTCTGCCCGGTCACCCACATCGACGCCCCGGTCTCCGTCTTCAGGTCGGAGGCCTGGGCGCGGATGGTCTTGACCAGGTCCTTGGTCGCGCCGGCGGCCGGCCCGGTGCTGGGCACGGCGCCGACGATCGCGGTGTCGCCGGCCTTGTTGAAGCTGGCGGGGGACACGTCCACGACCCCCTTGGTCGCCGACAGCTCGGTGCGGGCCTTGGCGGCGGCTTCCTTGGCGTCGGCGGCGCCCTGGGCGTCGATGACGACGGTCAGGGGTCCGTTGAAGCCGGGGCCGAAGCCGTCGGCGAGCGCGTCGTAGGCGCGGCGCTGCGTGGTCGAGGTGGGCTGCGCCTCGTCGCCGGGCAGGCTGAGCTGCAGGTCAAGGGCCGGGATCGCGACGACGCCCAGACCGGCAACGCTCAGCAGCAGTGTCGCCAGCGGGCGGCGGATGACCAGGCGGGCCCAACGGCTTCCCGCAGGCTCCTTCCCCTGCCCGGCCGCGGGCGCGGCCGTGGTGGCGGGGGAGCGGCGCTGAGTTCGGGGCAGGACGGCCTGGGGGAAGAAGCCGAGCAGGGCGGGCAGCAGCGTCAGGGCGACGAGGACGGCGATGACGACGGTTCCGGCGGCGGCCAGCCCCATGTCGGTCAGCATCGGCACCCCGGCCACCGACAGGCCCGCCAGCGCGATGACGACGGTGGCGCCGGCGAAGACGACGGCGGATCCGGCCGTGCCGACCGCCCGGCCCACGGCCTCCTCCGGGCCGCGGCCCTCGGCCCGCTCCGCGCGGTAGCGGGAGACGATGAACAGGGCGTAGTCGATGCCCACGGCCAGGCCCAGCATCAGCGCCAGGGTGATCGTCGTGGTGGACATGCCGGCGGCGACGATGCCACACACCCCGGCGCCCAGCCCGATCAGCGCCGTCACGAGGGGAAGCCCGGCGGCGACCATCGCGCGGAAGGTGATGAACAGCACCAGCGCGGCGACCGCGATGCCGATCAGTTCGGTGATGCCGCCGAGTTCGGGTCCGCCGTCGACGGCGGAGCCGCCGACCTCCACGGTCAGCCCGGCCGCCCGTCCGTCCTCGACGGCGTCCATCAGCGCGGCCTTCGTCGCCTCGCTCAGCTCGTCGCTGGAGGCGCTGTAGGTGACGGTCGCGAACGCGGTGCCGGCGTCCTTGGCCACGGCTTCCGGTGCGAACGGGCTCGAGGTGTCCTGCACTTGCGCGCCGCGCGCGACGGTGTCGACGACCTTCTCGACAGCTGCCCGGTTCTCGCGGGCGGTCACCTTCTGCCCGTCGGGGGCGGCGAACACGATCCGCGCGTCCGCGCCCTCGGCGTTGTCGCCGGGGAAGCGCTCGTCGAGCAGGTCGAACGCCTTTTGCGACTCGGTGCCCGGGATGGAGAACCCGTCCTCCTCCGCGGCCGGAGCGCTGAGCGCGGCGAACGAGCAGGCCGCCAGGATCGCCACCCACAGCAGAGCGAAGTAGCGGCGTTGCCGAAACGACAACCGGCCGAGCCGATAGAGCAGGGAAGCCATGAAGGCACTCCAGTCGAAGAAGGGGGAGGGAGGGTGCCTCGGCCGTCCCATCCGCACCGACGCGCACAGGAGTTCCGGGGCTCGTCCTCCATCGTTCGCGGCGAGCACCCCTCTCGTCGTCCCGCGCCTGCCGACACCCGCCCGTACTGCAGCCGCAGTACGACGGCCTCCGGCGGGCCGACCCGAGCGCTCAGGCGGCGTCGGCGTAGGCGGGAAGCTGCCAGTCGCCGCCGCGGTCCTCCTTGGACATGCGGGCGACCAGGTCGGGGATGCGCAGGAAGCAGGCCAGCGCCGTGATGTTCTGGAACGCGGTGATGGCGTGCTTGTTCAGCGGCATGCCCACCCGCAGGATCCTCGGGTTGACCTCGCCTTGGATCTCGTCGACGAACGGGCGCAGGACACGCTCGTAGTTCGCGAGCGCCGCCGTCAGGTCGCCCGGGCTGCGGTTGATCTCCCCGGCCAGGACGTACGCGCCGACCAGGCCGCCGGAGATCCCCATCCCGCTGTAGGGGGAGGCGCAGTGCGCGGCGTCCCCGGCCAGCACGACCCGGCCCTTGGACCAGTTGTCGATGCGCACCTGGGCGATCTCCTGGGAGTAGAAGAACGGGCTGTCTTTCATGCCTTTGACGAACCGCTCGGTCTGCCAGCCCGCGTCACGAAACCGCTCGGCCCAGAACGTCTGCTGCTCCTCGACGGGGGCGCGGTGGATCGCGGAGGCTTCCTGGGAGTTCTCGCGCATCACGAAGTACACCTGTGTCTCGGTCGTGTTGTGGCTGCGCCGCATGATCTGCCGGCCGCCCGGGACCATGTAGGTGTCGCGGAGGTTGGTGTCGGAGGCGATCCGCGGCACGAACCAGTACGCCATGTGGATGCCCACCCGCCAGTACGGGTCGAAGCCCTCGGGCAGCAGCGCCCTCCGCATGCGCGAGCCCTGCCCGTCGGCGCCGATCAGCAGGTCGTACTCGCCAGAAGTCCCGTCCGAGAAGTGCGCGGTGACCTTGTCGGCGTGCTGGTCGAAGCCGTCGACGCTCTTGCCGAAGAGGTGCTCGGCGTCGTCCTTCGTCGCCTCGTGCAGGATCCGCACCAGGTCACCGCGCATGATCTCGTACTCCGAGGTCAGCGTCTGGCGGCCCTTGCCGGAGGTGTTCGCCATGATCGTCGCCTTCGGCCTGCCCCGGGAGTCCACGAACGCCACCCCGGTTTCGTCGACCAGCTGACCGCGCACCTCCTGGAGCAGCCCCATCCGCTCCACCGCGTCGATGCCCTGCCCGCGCAGGTCCACCTGCGCCCCCGAGGCCCGCAGCGCCGGGAACCGCTCGACGACCGTCACCGCGTGGCCGCCGCGCGAAAGCCAGAAGGCCAGCGCCTGCCCGGCGACACCGCCGCCCGCCACCAGGATCCGCAGCGAGCGCTTCAGGTTCCTTCCCGTCATGACCCACCCCGAAATCTATCGGTGATTGATTCTCCCTTTCGAGAGTCTTCTATCAGCGATAGATTGTCAACGTGACCAAGATGAACCGTGAGACCGTCGTCGCCGAGGCGCTGGACCTGCTCGACGAGGTGGGGCTGGAATCCGTCAGCACCCGGCGGCTGGCCAAGCGCCTGGGCGTGGAGCAGCCGTCGCTCTACTACCACTTCAAGACCAAGAAGGACCTGCTGGCCGCGATGGCTCAGGCGGCCATGGCCCCGCACGCCACCGCGCCCCTTCCCCGAGCCGGGGACGACTGGCGCACCTGGTTCCTGGACAACTCCCGCAGCTTCCGCCGCACCTTGCTGATGCGCCGCGACGGCGCCCGCCTGCACGCCGGCAGCACCCCGACCGGCGACCTGGACCGCATCCGCCGCAAGATGACCTTCCTCGTCACCTCCGGCGTGCCCGAGCAGCATGCGCAGATGGCGATGCTGGCCTGCAGCCGCTTCACCATCGGTTGCGTGCTGGAGGAACAGGCCGCCGCCGACGCACCTGACCCCGGGGAGCTGCCGGACGACGTCCCCGCACTCGATGACGAAGCGGCGTTCGAGGCGGGCCTCGCGCTCATCCTCGGCGGCCTCGACCAGCACACCGCCGCCCCCGGCGCCGGAGTCAGAAGCTGACCGCCACCGGCCGCCCTCGCAGGCCCGGGCGGTCAGGACGAGGCGGCCCGGGGGCCCGTCTCGTCGCGGGTGAGGCGGCCCGGGTAGCCGCGCAGCCGCCACACGGCCGCCGCGACCAGCAGCCACACCACCGCCCCAGCCCACCGAACGCGCCGGGGAGCAGGGCCACCGCCAGCGGCGGCAGCGAGCGCGCCGGCAGCGCGCCCCAGCGCAGCCCCTCAACCGACGCGTCCTGCGTGGCCACCGCTGCCGCCAGGCCGACCAGCCCGCACACCGCGAAACTTCCGCACAGCGGCCAGCGCACACCCAAGCAGATGGCGAGCGGGCCTGACGAACCTCCCTCTCGGCCGTGGCGGAGGCGCTGTAGCTGTACCAGGCGTGTCCTCCGACCCGGCCCAGACGGTGGCGGCAGAGATGCGGGCCACCACCGTCGACCCCCACTCACTGTTCACTGACGCCCAGGCTGGGATCGCAGGGAACTACCGCAGGTGGGGCCCGGACGTGAGCGCGGTGGCGACCTCGTCGAGGCGCGCCCCGCGGGAGGCCTTGAGGAGCACCACATCGCCGGGGGTGAGCCGGTCGCGCAGCCACTCGACGGCCGCGGCGTTGTCGGCCAGCGCCACCGCTCGCTCTCCGGCGCCGTCGGCGAGCGGCCGGGCGCCGACCGCGAGCACCACGTCGGCCCGGTGGGCGGCGTACTCCCCGATGGCGTGGTGCTGGGCCTCGCTGTCGTCGCCGAGTTCGAGCATCTCGCCGAGGACGGCGATGCGGCGCTTGCCCTCGATTGCCTCCAGCGTGTCCAAGGCGGCACGGGTCGAGTCGGGGTCGGCGTTGAAGGAGTCGTCGAGCAGCGTTGCGCCGCCGGCGAGGGCGCGTAGCTCCAAGCGCCACTTCGACAGCGAGACCGTGGGCAGCGCCGCCGCTGCCACATCGAGGGAGACGCCGGCCGCCAGCCCCGCCGCCGCGGCAGCCGACGCGTTGAGCGCCTGGTGAGTGCCCACGAGCGGCAGCGTGACCGGAGCGCGGGCGGCGGCGGTCCGCAGGGTGAAGGACGGCCGGGCGAGCCGGTCAAGGACCACGTCGAGCACGCGAACGTCGGCGTGTTCCGCCTGGCCGAACGTCAGCACCGGGCGGTCGGTGAGCGAGCGCATCGCGGCAACCCGGGGATCGTCGGCGTTCAGGACCGCGGTGCCGCCGGGCGCCAGACCCTGCACCAGCTCACCCTTGGCCTGGGCAATCGCCTCGCGCGACCCGAGATGGCGGAGGTGGGCCTGGCCGACGTTGAGGACGACACTGACGTCGGGTGCGACCAGGCCGGTGAGTTTGGAGATGTCGCCGATGCGGCGAACGCCCATCTCAAGGACGAGGAACCGGGTGGCCTCGGTGGAACGCAGCATCGTGAGGGGCATGCCGAGTTCGTTGTTGAGCGAGCCGATCGTGGCGATCGTCGGCGCGGAGCTCGACAGGACGGCCGCCAGCAGGTCCTTGGTGCTGGTCTTGCCGCGGGATCCGGTCACTCCGACGACTGTCAGCCGGTCGCGCAGCCGTGCCACGACGTGGGCGGCGAGCGCCTGCAACGCGGCCTTGGCGTCCTCGACCACGACGGTCGGCAGCGCCGTGGGCCGGGAGCCGAGCACGGCCACCGCGCCGGACCGGTCGGCCTGGACGGCGTAGTCGTGGCCGTCGACGTGTTCGCCGGCGAAGGCGACGAAGAGGCCGCCCGGCTCGGCCTGCCCGCTGTCGAGCACGGCCGGGGCGGTCACTGTCACGGCGTCGTCGCCCTCGACCGTCCCACCGACTACTGTGGCGATCTCGCAAAGGCTGAGCGGGATCACGCCTGGACCGCGCAAGGATCGGTGAAGCGCGTCAACAACCGTCCGGTCGCTGTGACGGCGATCGGGGGCGGGCTGGCGATGCAGCGGACGACAGAGGCTGGTTCGCTGGAATTCATGCCTTCCAGTCAAGGGGGCGTGGTGTTGTCAGCGCGTATGCAGTTTTCGATACGCGGACGATATGTTGCCGACCGACACCCGCGAGAGCATGGCCGCGGCTGGGCAGCCGCGCCGGCTCTCCCGTGGGATCGGCCGGACCCCCCGACGGTGCGAGCACCAGGACCGACAACAGCGCTGCTGGCCTGCGGCTTTGCCTCGTCGGCGTCCGCTACGGGCTGAGGGCTCGCCCTTGCAGAGCAAGTCGAGCATCGGCCTGTGCTTGGAGCGGCTGGCAACATATCGTCGGCATATCAAAAAACGCATACGCGCTGGCAACACCGGGCCTTCTTGACTGGAGGGCATGAGTTCCAGCGGACCAACACGAGCGGCGACGGGCCGCACCCGAGCGCCGATGGCGACCTCACGGACTGTGTCGACAACGGGAATCACGGTCTATGGGTGCGATGAGGACGAGGCTCTTCTCCTCCGGGAAATAGCGCCTCGCTTTGACGTGGTGCCGACCATCACGAAGGCGGCGGTATCCGAGGCCAATATCAACCTGGCAGTCGGGAACCGATGCATCAGCATCGGCCACAAGACGCAAGTCACGCATGCCACGCTCAGCGCACTGAGCCGCGCCGGTGTGGAGTATCTCTCCACACGAAGCGTCGGATACAACCACATCGACGTGAGTCATGCGGAAAGCGTCGGTATCTACGTCGGGAACGTAGCTTATTCTCCCGACAGTGTTGCCGACTACACGCTCATGCTGATGCTCATGGCCGTGCGTCACGCGAAGGACACCATCCGTCGCACCGACGCTCATGACTACCGACTGAGTGAGACACGCGGCAAAGAGCTGCGAGACTTGACCGTCGGAGTGGTCGGCACAGGGCGTATCGGCACAGCAGTCATCGACCGACTACGAGGCTTCGGCTGCCGTGTGCTGGCATACGACAATCGCCCCAAGGCCCCTGCCGATTACACGCCGATCGACGAGCTGCTTCGGCACAGCGACATTGTCACGCTCCATACCCCGCTCACCGCGGAAACCCGCAATCTCATCGATCGCCGACGCATCGAGCAGATGAAACACGGCGCGTTCATCGTCAACACCGGACGCGGGCCACTCATCGATACCGAAGCTCTTCTGTGGGCGTTGGAGAGCGGCAGGCTGGGCGGCGCGGCGTTGGACGTCCTCGACGGTGAGGAAGGAATCTTCTACACCGACTGCCGGAGCAAGCCCATCGAGAACCGCTCGCTGTTGCGGCTACAGGAGCTGCCGAATGTTCTCATCAGCCCGCACACGGCCTACTACACCGACCACGCACTGAGCGACACCATCAGGAACAGTCTCCTCAACTGCCTCGACTTTGAAAGCGGGAAAGCATGAACAAGTTGAAGATCGGAATCATCTTCGGGGGCTCTTCCGAAGAACACCCCGTCTCCGTCAAGTCCGCCCAAGAGGTCGCAAATAACCTCGACACCGACAAATATGAACCGTACTGGATCGGCATAACGCAGTCCGGTGCCTGGCAGCTTTGTGACTCCCCTGGCGCAGACTGGGAGAACGCAGAGGCTCATCCGGTCATGCTGTCGCCCGATCAAAGCGTCCACGGACTGCTCGTCCTGGAACAGGAACGATTCGAAGTGGTCCGTCTGGACCTCGTGTTGCCCGTTCTGCACGGCACACTCGGCGAAGACGGCGCGATCCAGGGCCTGTTGGAGCTCTCCGGCGTTCCCTATGTCGGCTGCGATATCCAGAGCTCTGTCATCTGCATGGACAAATCCCTGACCTATACCGTCGCCAAGAGCGCGGGCATCGCCACGCCAAATTTCTTGGTAGTCACGGAGAACGAGAAGGTCGACGCCGACCAGCTTTCTTATCCAGCCTTCGTGAAGCCGGCCCGTTCGGGCTCATCCTTCGGCGTCAGCAAAGTTGCCGGTGCGGAGGACTTGCCGGGTGCACTGGACGCCGCACGGCAGTACGACTCGAAGGTCCTGATCGAAGAGGCTGTGATCGGGAGCGAGGTCGGCTGCGCGATCCTGGGGGCCCCTTCCGCCCCGATCGCGGGCGAGGTGGACCGTGTAGCCCTCTCGCACGGATTCTTCAGGATCCACCAGGAGGCCTCACCTGAGACTGGTTCGGACAACTCGACGTTCATCGTTCCCGCCGACATCTCCGAAGAATCGCGTCGTCTCGTCCAAGAGAGTGCCAAGACCATCTACCGCACACTGGACTGCCAGGGGCTTGCCCGCGTGGACATGTTCCTCCAGAACGACGGCCAGGTGGTACTCAACGAAGTCAACACCTTCCCCGGCATGACCTCCTACAGCCGCTACCCCCGGATGATGGCCGCCGCAGGGATACCGCTCTCCGACGTCATCGATCGGCTCGTGTCAATGACACTGGACCGGAAAGAGCGATGAACGGTGACTTCGTGTACCTGGACGAGCTGGTGCCCGGCATCCGCTGGGATGCCAAGTACGCCACCCGGGACAACTTCACCGGACAGCCGGTAGACGGATACCTGGTGAATCGGATAGTCGGCACCAGAGCCTTGTGCGAAGCCCTGGGGTGGGCGCAGGGGAAAGCCGCGTCCCGTGGCTTTGGCTTGCTTGTCTGGGACGGATACCGTCCGCAACGCGCCGTCGACTGCTTCCTGCGCTGGTCGGAACTGCCGGAGGATGGTCGGACAAAGCAGCGCCACTACCCCAATATCGAGAGGTCCGAGCTTTTCGGCAAGGGATATGTGGCCGCCAAGTCGGGCCACAGCCGCGGCAGTTCGGTCGACTTGACGCTCTATACCCTTGCCACCGGAGAAAATGCGCGCATGGGTGGTGGCCACGACCTCATGGACTCGATCTCGCATCATGGAGCAGAAGGAATAGAGCCCATCGAAGCGGAAAACCGCGAGTACCTTTGCTCCATCATGGAGGACTGCGGATTCGCTCGCTACGACAGCGAGTGGTGGCACTACACGCTGGAAAGCGAGCCGTATGCAGATGTCTATTTCGACTTTCCCATCACATGACAGAAGCCTCCCTTACGTCTCACAGTGGGGAAGCCTGGACCGGAACGACGAGGTCGTCATCCGGCGTGCCGCACCATCGGGTATCGACGTCTTCCTGAGGCGCACCGATCCATCGCGACTGTACGACTGGGCCTCCGACGGATACTACTCGCGCGAGGAGTACCTGTTCTGGTCCCGCAAAATCTGCGGCTTGGCCTGCCTGCAGTCCCTGCTCCATGGCTGGACGGATGTCCGACTGCCGATGCGTGAACTCCTCGCGCAGGCCCTCGACTGGGGTTGCTACGTAGTGGAACCCCAGGGCAAGGTCCAAGGACTGATATACCGGCCATTCATGGCTTGGGTCAGCTCACAATTCGGCTTCACATGCCAACTGGTCGAGAACGCACCGCTTCAAGCATCCGCCCGAGCGGTGCACCCCGGGCAGGTACTGATCGCTTCGGTGTCTCCTGAGATTCGCGACCCGAGAACCCACGAACCGCGACGGGGAGGGCACCTCGTGCTGATTCATGCGGTCCGCGGCGGGATCGTGCGGTTCCATAATCCGTCGGGCTACTCCTACAACGCGGAATCCGCATCGCTGCCCATGCGCGTCTTCGAGCGGTTCTATGCGGGACGAGGAATCCTGGTCAGCGCGGGACCGTGAGGCCAGGTGAACCGGCACCGCGCGCGTTGCCACCACCTGCCACTCGGCGGGACGCAGGGCCCGCCCTCAGCCCGGGGCTGAGGGCGGGAGTTCCGTCGTGTGCCTGACGACGTTCTTGACCATCGCTTGGCCAAGGCTCACCCACGCCTGGGCGGGTCGTATGCGCGCGGCGCCGGGCTGAAACAGGCTGGTGAGTCAACGGTGAGTGCCCGCGGGCCCCCGCCGTGGAGCCACCGGCCGGTGGCGGCCGGAACCAGATCCTGAGCCGTCGGGTGGTGACATATCGTCGGCATATCGAGAATCGCATACACCCCGGCAACACCCCACTGCATTGACTGATGACATGTCCTTCACCCCTCCCAGCGAAGCAATGCGACCTACAGCCGTGAAACCGGTGGTCATGCCGATCACCGCCGCCGAGCACATGGCGTTCGTCCGGGCCCAGCGGTCGGTCAGCTTTTTGCAGACCCCGGCATGGGGCGGCGTTAAGACCGAGTGGCGCAGCGAGTCCCTCGGCTGGTTCGAGGGGCGGCGCCTGGTTGGTGCCGGGCTCGTACTGCACCGCCCAGTGCCAAGGCTCGACCGCTTCACGCTGGCGTATCTACCCGAGGGCCCGGTCATCGACTGGAGCGGCGACATCGGTGCCTGGCTCGATCCGCTGGCGGCCCACCTCAAGGCCCACGGCGCGTTCGCGATCCGGCTCGGCCCGCCGGTGCGCACCCACACCTGGAGCGCCGCCCAGGTCAAGGAGGGCATCGCCGACCCGGGCCGCAAACGGCTCACCGACATCACCGCCCGCTGGACCGACCCGGTCGGTGCCCGCGTGGCCAGCGATCTCCAGGGCGCCGGCTGGCTGCCGCAGAGCCCGGAGGACGGGTTCGGCGTCGGGCACCCCCAGTTCAAGTACGAGGTCCCGCTGGTAGGCAGGACCGAGGACGAACTGCTCAGGGGCATGAACCAGCAGTGGCGCCGCAACATCAAGAAGTCGGCCAAGGAGGGAGTCGAGGTCACGGTCGGCGACGGGGGCCCGAAAGACCTCAAGGCGTTCCACGACCTCTACGTCCACACCGCCGAGCGCGACCACTTCACACCCCGGCCGCTGCGCTACTTCGAGACCATGTTCGCGACGCTGAGTACCGAGGACCCCGAGCGGATCAAGCTCTACCTGGCCCGCCACCAGGGCGACTTGGCCGCCGCCACGGTCCTGGTCCGCGTCGGCGCCCACGCTGTGTACGCCTATGGCGCCTCCTCCACCGCGAAGCGCGAGGTGCGTGCCTCCAACGCCTGCCAGTGGGCGATGATCCGTGACTCGCTCGCGGCCGGCTGCGACGTCTACGACCTGCGTGGCATCACCCCCACCCTCGACGCCGACGACCCGCACGTCGGCCTTGTTCAGTTCAAAGTCGGCACCGGCGGTCAGGCGACGCGGTACGTCGGCGAGTGGGACCTGCCGCTGCGGCCGATGGTCTACCGGGCCTTCGACCTCTATATGAGACGGCGCGGCCGCTGAACCGCACACCTGCAGCCGCGACGTCGTCGCGACGCACCCCGAGGGGAGCCTTGGCCAGTCACATCGCTTGCGGCAAGGCGGCCGCGTATCCAGCGGACCGCCGCCGCCCGCCCCCGATCGCCGCCAGCGCGTCCAGCGCGGTAAAGCGGTGGTCGGCCCCGCCGCGGCCACAGCGAGGGGGAGTTCGCCGCGGCGGCCGACGCGTTGAGCGCCTGGCCCGCGCCCAGGAGCGGCAGCCCGAGGCAAGCCGAGGTGGCAGCGGTCCGCCGCACCGGCACCAGACCTGCGCCCCGGCCAGGACCACCAGGCCCACCACAACCATCACTGTTTCTGTCACCCGCTGGCCCCTCGCCGTCCGCAGCGCCCGGCGCGCCGCTCTGTGGGTAAGTGCACCGGGGCGCGGATCCGTGACGCCGCCGCGCGCCGGATGTTCGCGCCGCGCCGTCGCGGTCTTCCGGGGGGGGCACCGGAGGGCCAGGGTGAGCGCGAGGGTGACTCCGGCGAGGGCCACCCCCAGCGGGGTCCCGAGGGCTGGGTGAGGTGACACCACGTCACGTAGGCCAGCGCGGCCCCGGCGAGCAGCATCACGAACACCAGGACGAAGAGCAACTCCTCCTTCCGCGCACGCCGGCTCCGCTCCGGTAGGGCCTCGCCGTCGTCGGCACCGTACTGGCTCTCGGTGGGTCATCCGCCGCCTCCGCCACCGCCGGAGTCCCTTTCCGGGCCCCGGGCTCCGCCTGGCCGGTACGGACACGGCCCCTGGCCGACGACCCCGCGGTGCGACCCGGCAGACCGAGAGGTGGTCAGGCGATGAAATCGTGGAGGGCGGGCAGCGGAGCGGTCTTCTTGGCAGGTCCGATGTAGACCACGGCCTCCTCGAACTGGAAGTAGGAGAGCCCTTCGTGGCGTGGGCCGATGACGAGGAGGTTGCTCCCGCGGCGCCAGGCCGCGTGCCGCCATTCGCCGGGTCCCATGGCCAGGGTGCCGCCTTCGGACCTGAGGTCGTGCTCTGGCGGACCGAGTCGCTGACTGAATTGGGCGACAGCGGCGTTGATCTGCGCGTCGAAGACCTCCCGTCCGGCGTTCTCGTGGCTGGACCAGCCGGGCAACGTGCCCCAGAAGTCTTCGCCCCAGTCCTCGCCGCCCACCCAGTAGAAGTGGGCAAACGACAGGGCGAGGTGGCCCCCGAGGTGGGCGAGATGACCTTCGGCCGTGACGAGCATGTCCTCCAACGGCAAGTCGTCGCCTTCGCGCCAGCCCAGTCCCCGCATCGCTGCCTCGGGGACCGTTCGGTCGTCCCACTGCAGTTCCGCCAGGCCGACGATCTGCCCCACCAGAAGGGGGGTGACGGGGCAGATGGCGATGTGATCGGTGATCGGGTACTGATCTGTGGTCGCGACCTCGTCTGTCATGGCGGAACGGTATCCAGGTCCTGCGGCGACATCGACGCCCACCCCCACGCGACCTCCTCCTCGGCGGCCGCGGCAGGGTCGGGAGACACGGCGGTGACGATGCGTCCGGAGCGCCCGGCCGGGCGAGGCGATTTCGTCCTCGCGTCACTTCTCGGGGGAGTTGTGGTTCACCTGGCCAACCGCGTAGACCGCCGCCTCGTCGAGATGCTGCGGCGGGGCGGTCGGCAGCCGGCGGATCGTGCCCGAGGAGGTGGCGAAGTCGGTGACCGGTGGCTTTTCCCGCCGCGCCCCGACTCAGAAGCAGCCCTCTCCTGACCAATCCCTACCAAGCGATGTGCGCACGGGGCAGTGAGCTGCCTAATCTGCCGGACGGCAGCCGAGTCTCTCCACAACCAGTGCCGTGTCTTTCTGCGTCTGTTGTTCGTGTGCCTTCCCACTCGTGGCAGGCGTGATCCGGCAGGTCCTGCCGTGCGAGGACGTGCAGGACATGCCGTGTCGCCGTCGCTCGCCCCGGGCAGCCGTGCTGCCGTCCGTACCAAGGAGACGCTCGTGCCCGAGACCCCCTGCACCCTCGTCGCCCTGCCCCGGCCCGACGGCGCGCGCCTGGCTCTCTACCTGCATGGGCCGAGCGACCCTGGCCTGGTGATCGTCCTGGCCCACGGATGGCAGGCGACCTCTGCCATCTGGGACAAGACGGTGGAACAACTGAACCGTCCGTCCACCCTCATCGTGCGCTATGACCAGCGCGGACACGGCCGTTCCACCTCCGGCACCGCACGGCCGGCGATGTCCCTGCTGGCCGACGACATCCAGGCCGTTATCGCCGCCACCGCGCCCGGGGACGTACCGGTCATCCTTGTCGGCCACTCCATGGGAGGCGCCGCGATTCTCACGCTGGCCGCTTCCCGCCCCCGCCTCTTTGGGGAGAAGGCAATCGCGGCTCTGCTCGTCGCCACCAGCAGCGGCGGTCTCGACCTCGCTGCCGCTGGATTTCCCCTGCGGACGCGGCTGGTCGGCCTGCTGCGCCACGCCATGGCCAGCCTGTGCATTCACGCCCCCGGCGTGGCATTGCGCCTGCACAACCTCTGGCAGGCGCGGTTGAGCACACAGCCCCCCATGGATGTCGCCGGGCGGTGGTTCAAAGCACTGATGCGCCACGATGTCACCGAGCTGGGGGCCTTGCGGCGGATCCCGGTGCACATCCTGGTGGGGGAGGAGGACCCCACGGTTCCGCCCGTCCACTCGCACCGGCTGGCCGAGCAGATTCCCACCGCTGAACTGCACGTCGTCCCGCGAGGCTGTCATCGTCTGCCCACCCGGCACTCGTCAGTCGTCGTCTCGGCGATCGAGCGCACGTGCTCCGACGCCCTCCATGGGTCCGGCAGCCGACTGCCCGTGGACAAGACCGACGGCCCCGCGCCCGGCCTGGGCCCGGCCACGGTCCACACACCGCTGGTGTGACGCCGAGCATGGGTCCCGGTCGGCGGGGTCGGCGGCGTCGGCGGTTTCGAAGGGTGCGCCGGGCGAATTTCTGTCCGCCCGGTCCCTCATGCGGTCCTGCCAATTCAACGGTGTAACTGGGTTGGTTGATGTGTCAGTTGTGGGCTGCTGAGAGGCGTCCATCGAAGGCGATGTCGAACGCCTGGAGGGCTCGCTTCCAGCGGCTGGTCCACCGTTTGCGGCCCTTGCCGGTGGGGTCTAGGGACACCCCTGGCGGACTGCGAGTCCAGGGTCGCCGCCACGGTGCGGGG
Organism: Streptomyces sp. NPDC127108; assembly: GCF_042677545.1. Classification (NCBI taxonomy): domain Bacteria; kingdom Bacillati; phylum Actinomycetota; class Actinomycetes; order Kitasatosporales; family Streptomycetaceae; genus Streptomyces; species Streptomyces sp. NPDC127108. The sequence continues at coordinate 111,079 of NZ_JBHXTE010000026.1, forward strand.
GTTTAGCCCGTCGCGGACGCGGACCAACTCGTGGAGCTCGGCGTGGATACGGGTCAGGGCCCCACTTGCCCGCCACCGCTGAAAGTACCCGTAGAGGGTGCGCTAGGGGGTGTCTGACAATTCCGGTCTGATCAGCGAGATTCGGCTGAGCTGGCAATCCGGAGGTGCGCCGATCGGCTGGGGGACTGGGCAGTGGCTACGAACGGCGGGCCAGTAGATGGGCGTCGAGGAAGCCCCGATCAGAGGCTGGATCGTGGAGCAGCCGGGCGAAGGGATCGAGCCCAGCATCGCCCAGCAGTTCGGCGAGGCGATCCGCCGGCCAGCTGTAGGCGGGCGCCACCTTGTGGTCGAACCGGACCGGTTCTTGTCCGTCAGTCCCGAAGAAGGAGACCAGGAGCAGACCGTCCGGTACCAGGACACGTACCAGTTCGGCGAGCAGCTCCGGTAATTCTCCCGGAGGGGTGTGAATCATTGAGTAGTGGGCCAGTACGCCGCCGAGCGCGGCGTCCTCGATCGGCAGGGATTCCATCCGCGCCTCTTGGAAGCGCAGCGCCGGATGGGCCTGCCGGGCGTGGTCGACCATGCCGGGGGCAAGGTCTAGTCCGAAGGCGTCCAGGCCGAGTTCGTGCAGCATGGCTGTCAGATGTCCGGGCCCGCACCCGACATCCGCTGTCCGCAGGTTGCCCGTCGCGCGCACCAGTTCGGCGAAGGTGCCGATCATGGCCCGGGAGAAAGGCTGTGTCTCCAGCCGGTTTGCGAACAGCGATGCGTACAGCTCGACGACACCGTCGTAGGCCGTCCTGGTCTCGTCCTGATGATTCGCCACGGGCAGGACTCTATAGCCGGTCTGATAATTGATCTTGTGGCAGGTCGAGGTGAGTTGACGGTGCGGCATGGAGGCGGATAGAGCCCCTTTTGCCTCAGGTGGACGGACGGGGCCGTCCGTGGCGTGATCACCGGCAGGTGGTCAACGGGGTGCTGTGGCGGCTGCGGACAGGGGCTCCGTGGCGGGATCTTCCCGATCGGTTCGGGCCGTGGCAGACCGTCTACGAGCGGTTCGCCCGCTGGGAGGCGGACGGCACCTGGGCACGGTTGCTGGAGCGCGTTCAGGTCCGCGATGACGCGGTGGGCCGGGTGGAATGGACCGTCTCCGTCGACTCCACCATCAACCGAGTCCACCAGCACGCAGTCGGCGCCCGCAAAAAGGGGATGCGAACGGGGACGAACTGGAAGATCCGGGCCGCTCGCAGGCGCGCCAGGCCCTCGGCCGCTCCCGAGGCGGACTGACCACCAAAGTCCATCTCGCCGTCGATGGCCGGGGCCTGCCCCTGTCGATTGTGCTCACGCCCGGCAACGTCAACGACGCGACGGCGTTCGGCCAGGTCCTCCACGGCATCCGCACCCCGCGCCTCGGCACGGGCCGCCCGCGCACGACACCGGACCGTGTGCTGGGTGACAAGGCGTATTCAAGCAGGGCCATCCGCCATCTGCTGAGGCGCCGGGGCATCGCTGCCACGATCCCCGAGCGCCGTGACCAGGCGGCGAACCGCCACCGACGCGGAGCCCTCGGCGGCCGGCCGCCGGCCTTCGACAAGATCACCTACCGCGACCGCAACGTCGTCGAACGATGCTTCGCCCGCCTCAAGCAGTTCCGCGCGATCGCGACCCGGTTCGACAAGCTCGGCGACCGCTACCGTGCAGGAGTTGTCCTGGCTTCCTTGATCCTCTGGCTTCGCGAGTCCACGGGTAATCATTTGTCAGACAGGCCCTAGGGGACCTCGAAGTCGACCGGCACGGATCTCCAGTTCACGCCGTTGTTACGAGCGACGACTCCGCCACACCACATGGGGCTACGGCTCAGTCGGGTGCTTCCTGGGTGACCAGGGGCCTGAGGAAGGAGGCGATGCGCTGCTCGATCTCGGTGATCTGCTGCTCGTGCAGGTAGAGCGCGTCACGCACATTGCGCTTCGACTGCTCGTCGGTGCGGTTCTGTTCGATGTTGCGCTGGACACTGCCGATCAGCTCCTGGAGCTGGCTGTGCAACGTGTCTCCGATCTCGCCCCAGACTCCGCGCAAGTCAGCTGTACGACTGTCAGCGTACTGCCGGGCGGACCGTCCGGCTGATTCCTTGATGTGTTCGGCGAATTCCATGGCGATGCGGTCGCGGAGTTTGCCGCTGGCGAAGACTGCCGAGGCAGCGGCCAGGAGTGGGCCCAGAGCCGCCCCGATAGCCAAGGTCAGTCCCAGCGGCGGCAGGACGATGCCCAGGCTGATGATGCCGGCCGCGGTGGCCGCGGTCGTGCCACCGGCTACCGCGGCTCCGGCCCCGGCGCCGGCGGCGAGGAGGGAGTTGGGGCGGAAGCGCCACGGCATGTCGGTGCGGGCGTTCTGTGTGGCGCCGTTGCCCTGGGACGCGGAGACTGCCAGAAGGTGCAGCAGGTGATCGTGGTTTCGCACGGAGCCCGACCCGGTGACTTCGGTGCGCAGCTTGTCCAGCAGCTGCGCATGGGTGCGCAGCATGGGTTCAAGTTCCCGTAGGAGTTGCTTCTGCCGGTCGCGGACCAGCGGTTCGAGCTCCTTCGCGCTGAAGAGCTGCAACTTGCGCTGGAGGACACTCGTATAGGCATTCTGTAACTCGTGCTGCATCGCCAGCCTGCCGCCCTGGCCGAAAGGCCGGAAGAACTGCCGCGCGGTGCTCTGCTTCTGGGTGTCCCAATGGAGAACCTCTTCGCTCTCCCTCGTCAAGAAGGCCGAGAAAGCAAGCTGTAGTTCGTTGCCGACAGCGGCGATCCGCGAACTGACGATCTCGCGGATCGCCTCCGCGCTCTGACGCAGATCGTTCTGAGTTTCCTGGCTCTCGCTCAATAGAGTGTTGAGCTCCGCGCTGGACTTCATCAGAAGGGCACCCTCGTCGTGGAGGCGCTGACGCAGGCCGACCGCGTTCTGCCGCAGGAACTCGGCGAGCCTGACGAACTTCACGCGGGCCGCGTCCTGCATGCAGAACAACTCCAGCGCGCCCTCGAGTTGCCCGATCGCGGAGGCTCGCGCTCTCTCGGCGTTCCCCTCGATGCGTGCTTTCAGTGCCTCCAGGGCGCTGACGAAGAATACGTTAGGCGTGGTGGGCGCCTCCGTGCCTCCCGTCAGTCCGGCCACGATGTTGCGGCAGCGGCTGATGACGGCGTCTCGATCCTTCTCGTCAATGCGATCGAACTGGTTGACGACGAAGAAGATGTCGCGATGGCCGAGCTGTCGAACGTACTGGAGGTAGTGCTCGGTCTCGTACGCGGTGAAGGGACGCCCGGCATCGGTCACGAAGATGACGGCGTCTACCTCTTCCAGGAAGCGCAGCGTGACGCGTTCGCGCTCGGGACTCTCGTTGATGCCCGCTGAGTCCACGATTTCCACCGACCGGCGAAGGATTTCGAGTGGTTGCTCGACTACGGCCAGGGCGTAGGCCGGAGCACGGGGTGCGCCGTGGGTGTCGAACTGGAGCGAAACCTCGTGGCGGAACTCCTCAATCCCGACGGGCTCCTTCTTCTCCTGACTGTCAGCGGTGCGGTAGAGCCAGGCCTGTTCCTTCTCGCCCCAGCGCAGGACGGTGGTGAAGGCAGTCGCCGGATTCGCCTGGGTGGGCAGGAGCTCCTTTCCGAGTAGGGCGTTGATCAGCGTGCTCTTGCCGCTGCTGAACTCCCCGAGCACCATGATTCGGAATGATTCGCGCTCGAAGGCTGCTCCACTGATGCCCAGTATGGGTGACGGAGCGCCTGTGCCGTCGCTGAGCACGTTCCCCGCCTCCGCGGCGATGTGCTGCAGTGCTGCGTAGTGAGCACGCAACGTCGCCAGGTTCTCACTCCAGCCCTGGAAGTGCTCCGTACGGGATTCCGGACCCCGTGCACCCATCAACTGCTCCTCCATGATTCTCCCTCTAAGGCGCGAAGGTGTCCTCGCACGGTGAGTGCCAGCTCCCGCGCCCGTTCGTCGAGTGCTCGCCAGTGGTCCAGGGATTGGGGTGCCGTCGTGGGGGGGGGGGGGGGGGGCCGCCCCCCCCCCCCCGCCCCGCCCGACCGACGAGGCAGAACGGGTGGACTGGATGAACTCGAAGGGC
>NZ_JBHXTE010000026.1:115193-139353 GCF_042677545.1 Streptomyces sp. NPDC127108
CCTCCGCGGGGGGCGCCCCCCCCCCCCCCCTGTTGGGGCGCGGCGCCGCGGGGGGCCCGGGGTGGGGGGGGGGGGGGGGGGGGGTGCGGCGCCCCCCCCCCACCACTCCTCGTCCCGGTCTCGGGCTGATGCCAGCTGGTGCTCGTAGACTTCGGTCAGACGCGTGCCGAGGCGCTCGGACTGCTCTGCGAATGCTTGCTCGACGATGCTTCCCAATACCTCAACCGTGCGGTGGCGCCGCTCCGCCTGACCGCGTTCCAGCAGTTCCGTGGTCAGGGCCGTGCCGGCCGCTCCAACTACTCCTCCCACCAGCTCGGTGGCGAAGGGGGAGATGACGCTGTCGAGGGTGCTCCCCACGAAGTCGGGCGCCCAGGACGCGTCCCAGCCTGCTGCGTCCTCGGCCTCCTCTGCGGCGGCCGTTCCGGCTACCTGGGGAAGGCGGGGCACGGGGACGACATGCCGTGCATGAGGGGTGGTGATCGTGGTGTCCTGGTCATCGGGCCGGTTGTGGCGCAGCGCCTCGAGGAGCCAGTCGGTGTCACGTCGGAGGGCTTCGTCGACGGTTCCCGTCGTCCAAGCAGCGAACTCCTCCATCGCCTGCTCGGTGATCGGCACGACGTGCAGTCGCACGAAGAGCTGTTCCTCGGGCGTCTCCACCATCCTTGAGAGCTTCTCGGAGAGAACACGTATCAGATCGGCCCGGCGTCGGCGTGCTTCCGCAGCAATGGCCTCTGTCAGCTTCCGGCATCGCTCCTGTGCCTGATCCGCCAGCACGATCCAGCGAAAGCGGGCGGCGGTGTGCCGGGCACGCCAGATCTCGGCCACGCGTTCTTCGAACGTGTTGGACTGCGGGCTGGCTCCCGCTGCCAAGGCCCGGGCAGCCGCATCCGTCACGAGGCCGCAGGTGGCAGCCAGGAGGCGGAGACGGCGTGCGGCGCGTAGCGCCGCGCGCTCCCGGGCGCCGGAGAGGGCGGCCAGCATGGTCCGGCACACCTCGACCTCGTCGGCATGAGTCCTCTCGGCCCACGAGCCGCCGGGCCTGGTCGCTGTCCTGGTGACGGGAGCGGCGAGTACAGGGGCGTTGGGTGCGAGCCGATGAACGAGATGGCGGACGCGTTTCATGATCTCTGCAGCCTCGTCCCCGACTTCGTCCAGCTTCGAGACAGCGACGAGGAGTGGTGGGTGGTGTGCTGTGTCCGAGAGGGCCTGGAGCCTGGCTTGCTCGGTCGCAAGCAGGGCGCGACGTGCCTCGGTGACCACTACGACGGCGTCGCAGTCGACGACGATCCGTGCCAGTGCCTCCGAGTCGGGCTCTCGCGTCCCCGACCAGGATTCCCAACCCGCTGTATCCACGAACTCGATGCCGGATCGAACGAGCCAGGAGTCGGCTGAGACCCGCGGTACGACGACCTCGAGGCTGTCTGACGTAGCGTCCGCTGCTGTCTCTCTTGCTGTCACCAGGACCGGAGGGCCGGATGTGGGGCGGACGGACACGTGGACGCAGGTCGTTCCGACGAGTTCGTTCACCAGCCGGGACTTGCCCACGTTCGTGCCCCCGACGACACAGATACGGGCGGTTGATGAGCCAGAGCGGCGGTCGGCTCGCCGCACCAGCTCGGCGACCCCGTCGGCGCCTGCCCGGGTGGCGAGCAGCGCCACCTGACTGGCGAGCGGTACAACGCCGTCGTCTTCCAGAGCCTCCTGTCGGAGGCCCGCACCGTACGGAGATGGCGCTTCCATCTGGTCGCCACCGGCTTCCGGTGCTTGCCTGCTTGCCATCCGACCGCCTCGGCACTTGTCCAACGAATCAGTCCGCCATGGTGCCAACTTCGTTGACGGACCGCAGGGTTTCGCCAAGACGTCCGGGCGCGGACGAAGACACCGCCTTCTGAAAGTGCATGATCGGATAGGGGCATTTGTCCCGCGAGGTTGCATCCACCTGCGTCGACGCGGGGTTCGGACGGCGATCCCGAGGCCCACGGAGCAGATCGCCGACCGTAAAGATCTTGGGATCCCAGGGCAGGAAGCAAAGACTGTCCACCGCGGTGGCCCTGCATCCTGGAGGAGGGGCCGACCACACCGAGGGGGCCGTCGCTCTGGACCTTTGGGCCGAGGAGGGGCCGCGCGGTTGGTGGCGGATGACGTCCGTTTCCGCGTGCCGAAGACAGCCAAGCCGTAAGGCCACCGGGGGCGCCCGGTCGCATCACCGCCGCTCCTGGGTGTGCGGGCTTACTCTCGGCCCGGTCATTTATCGGGCGCTGGTGTGGGCGCGATGTGCTTCTGTTCTGGTGTGGGCAGCATTCCACGGTGTGCTGCGCGTCGGCCGAGCCGATGCGTTTGTGTGGCCTTCGTCGGCTGGCTGCGCGTGCCACGCTTGTATGGCCTGTTCTCTGGTCCGCTGCTCCGGGCTGTGCTGTGCAGAGCCCGTTGTTGCCGGTCATGTGCTGCCACGTCCACCGCCATCTCGGGGGTCTTCCCGGCGCTGGGGGCGGACCTGCCCTGCCCTGTGTGGGGGGGACTCTGTGGCCAGGTCTGCTACGTGTTCCTGTGGTGCCAGATACAGGCCATGGGTGTGCGTGATGAGGCCGGGTGGCTTCGATTACTTCTTGCAACAGCTTTTGTTGACGAGTTTGGGTTCTGGTCCAACTTCTGTGGAGCTCTCATGCTCTGTAACCTCCGGGACTGGACGGCCTTTCGTGACTCGTTGACAGACCTGTTTGGGATCATGCCCGCATGGACTTCGACCTCGCCCCGCCGACCGGCGTTGGCTTGTTGCGGATCGGTATGACTCGGCATGCGGCCAACACGGCGCTGGACTCGCTTCGCAGTCTCTCTGCGGTCTCGGAGTCTGATCGGCCGGGGCAGTACGTCTTCCGTCCCAGCGGGCTGATGATCAGCATCCACTGCATGCGAGACATGCTTGAAGCCATCGAGTTGGGAAGGCCGTTGTCCCAGACGGACCGAGTGTTGTTTCAGGGTGTGGACGTGTTCGCGCTTTCGGCCCGCGAGGTTTTCCAGCGCATGGGCGAGTTCACCTCGATCGAGGAAGACCCTGACGACGATGCTTCATTCATTGCCCCGGACTTGCTGCTGAGCTTCTGGCGGCCGTTCGCAGCCGACGATGAGCCGGAGGAAGAGCAGGGCTACTTCTTCAGCTCGGTCCTGCTGGCACGGCCTGGCTACTACGACCCCCCTGCTCAGGCTGCGGAGCCACTCCAGCAGAGCTCGTGACGGGCCCGTCGGGGACGTATGAACAGCGGTCGGCTGTCTTGCGGTGATCGATGGTGCGGCTGGTTCATGCCTGGAACTCGGTGAGATCGATGGCGTGAATCTGCAGGGGATAGGCGTACTCCGGGTGTGCCGTCTCCCGCTCGGGCACCATGCCGAGCTTGCGGATGATGTTCTCGGAGGCGTTGTCACCCACCCGGTTGATACTGATGATGCGGTCGAGGCCGCGGTCCTGGAGCGCGAACTCCAGCGTGGCGTGGGCTGCTTCGGAGGCGTATCCCTGGCCCCAGAACTGTGAGCCGAGCCGCCAGCTGATTGCCACGTCGGGCAGGACCTCCGGCAGGAACTCGGGCACGGACAGACCCGTGAAGCCTGCCAGTTCCCCCGATGCCAGCAGCTCGACGGCGAAGAGCCCGAAGCCCTCCTCGTCCCACTCCTCCTCCCACCGCTCGATTGCCTCTGCGGTGTGGTCCAGGTCGCGCACGGAGCCGTCGTCGATCCAGCGCATGACCCGCGGGTCCGCGTTGATGTCCGCCATCGGCGCGAGGTCGTCGTCATGCCAGCGACGCAGGAGGAGACGGGGTGTGCGGATCTCGGTCATGGCGCCCATCCTGCCGAAGGCAAGGGCTTCATCGGTAATCCGGCGCCCGGCCGTGCTGCCGCGCGGGGACTGCGGGGCAGCAAGATGCCTGCAGCGTAGTAGCCGGAAGGGCCTCCGGCCGAGCTGCACTAGCGGTGCTCATCGGCCAACACTCTGGACGAACTTGAGTATTGATTACTCAAGACATCGCGAACTCGTCGTCATAGCCTTCCCTGTGTATTCCGAATTTTCCTCGAAGAACGGCGCGCCCAAGGGTCCTGCGAAGGGCCGTGAAAGACCAGCAGAAGAAAACCGGGAGAGAGGGAAATGGAATGAGGATTGCCAAAGCAGCGAAGGCCGTAGCGGCGACCGCCGTCGCCTCCGCCGCAGCCGTCATCGGCCTTTCCGTTCCAGCCGACGCGGCGGGCGGCGACGGCGTGTGCCAGGTCGGAGAATGGTGCCTGAGCTTCGAAGCAAACCGCAAAGGGTCGCTGTATGACTACAGCGGTGCGGACGCCAACTACGGCAATGACAAGTTCCTCACCAACGGTCTCGGCCAGGGCCAGACCGTGGCCAACAACGCGCGATCCGGCTTCAACTACAACGGTTTGATGTACGTCCAGGCATTCACCGGACCCAATTACATGGGGACTCGCGGGTACGCGGGTCCCTTACAGGCGGGGTCGTTCGTGCAGCCGTACTACGCCAACCTCGAATCGCACTACTTCTCACGGGGTGTGGGGGGCAGGGCCCCGACTCCAGGCCTGCTCCGCTGATGCCACTCCGGTTCCCCGCCCGGCCCACCGGGCGGGGAACCGGTTCCAACTCCGCCAAGGGCTTCGCCGGCGCCCGCGTGTCGGAGATCGCCCGCCGTGCCGGGGTGAACCAGCAGCTCATCTCCTACTACTTCGGCGGCAAGCAGGGCTTGTACGAGCAGCTCGGCCACCGCTGGAAGGCCTACGAGGCCGAAACGATCCCCGCCGACACACCCCTCGACGAAATGATCAAAAGGTACGTGCAGGCGGCCGCTGACCCGCGCCTCGGCGGCCGCCGCCTGGCCTGGGCAGGCCTCGCCGACACCGGCGAAGGCGGCCCCGAGGCACGTGAGCGTAACGCGTCACTCCAACAAGAAGTCGAACGGCTCCAAGAACGCCAGCGCAGCGGCGAACTCGACGAGCGGCTCGATGCCGCCGCGCTCCTGCGCATCATGATGAGCGCGGCCAACGCCCTGGCGGTCTACCCGCAGTTGGCGCGCGGCCTGTTCGAAGCGGACGCCACCTCACCCGAAGGCGTCGAGCGCTACGTCACCCAACTCGCCCACCTGATCCAGCCCCCCGCGACGCAAGGCCATGGGCTCGGCGACGACAACTGACACGACGTGACCAGCGGTTCCGCTCCAGAGCCTCGACGCGGGCGACCTTCTTGGCCATGACTTCCCGCAGTCGCATCAACTCGACCGGACCGGACGGCCCGGCGAAGCGTTAGCCGCTTCGTCCCCGAGCGCGCACGGCGCACACGCAGCCCTGCTTCACCACCAAGCGCCCCACCGCAGAATCGCACTGCCCCGCCGCCAGGCGCTCCTTCCCTGAAACGCTCGGGTCCACACGAGGCGAGAGGGACGGAAGGTACGGCATGGGCGGACGGGAAGTCTGGACACGACGCAGGCTGTGGGTCGGCGTCGGCTGCGCGGCGCTGCTCGTCCTGGCCGTCACCCTCCGCCGGGTCGGCGGCGAGCAAGGTGAGCAAGGTGAGCAAGCCCAGTACGACGGCCCCGCGTTCGTCGTATCCGTGGTCGGCGTCGTGGTGTCCGTCGCGGCCCTGCTCATGGACGTCCTGCGCCGCACGGACGCGCCCCCGGAACCCGGCGTCGTGCTGCGACAGACCGCCGACGCGCTCGCCGAGGCGGTACGGGTCCAATGGGCACAGGAGGCACGGATGCGGCGCCTTCAGGACCCGAAACCACTCAACGTCCGTTGGAGGCGGGCCGACAGACTGCTCACGGACGACACACGCAACATTCGACGTGGGCGCCCGGTGCCCGAGCCCCGGCCCGCAGACAACGGTCTGGCGTCGATCGCCACGACCTTCGAGGACGTGCCGTCCAGGCGCATGGTCGTGCTCGGAAGCCCCGGTTCGGGCAAGAGCGTGCTCGCCGTGTGCTGCACGCTCGACCTTCTGAAGAAGCGCACACCCGGCACAGCCGTGCCCGTGATCTTCCCCCTGGCGGCCTGGGACCCGGGCACCACCACCCTGCGCGCCTGGCTCGTCGAACGGCTCGTGGCGGAGTACCGGCCGCTCGCGGCCACCACCGACGGCACCGTACTGGCCGGGGCGCTGCTCGACGCCGGACTGATCACACCTGTCCTCGACGGCTTCGACGAACTGCCCCCGGCGTTGTACGGCACCGGGATGCGCAGGCTCAACGCCGAGCTGGACGACGGCATGCCGGTGCTCGTCACCTCGCGGACCACGGCCTGGGAAAGCACGGTCGCGTGCAGCGACGTGCTCACCGGTGCGGAGGTCCTCGAGCTGCTGCCGCTGGACTTCGCCGAGGCGTCGTCATACCTGGAACGCACCGCGCGTCCGCTGCGCGGCCCCCGCGATCGCCGCACGACGGTGTGGACCCCCGTGCTGGACTCCCTGCAGGAGGAGTCGCACAGCCCGGCAGCCCACGCACTCCTGCAGATCCTGACCAACCCGCTCATGGTGGCCCTGGCCCGCACGGTCTACGGCGACGCGTCCCGCGATCCCCAAGAGCTCCTCGACGACCCACGTTTCGACACGACGGCCGGGATCGAAGAACACCTCCTCGACGCGTTCATCCCAGCCGCGTTCGGCGACGGAGACGCCGACTCACGATGGCGCACCGCGGACGCCGAGCACTGGCTGACCTGGCTCGCCCGCGAACTGGAGCGCCGAGGGACCAAGCGGCTCGCCTGGTGGGAGCTGTACCTCTGCGTGCCGCGGGCGTTGCGGCTGGCCGCGCCCGCCCTGCTCGCGCAGGCACTCACGTTCGTCCTGGCCGTCCCCATCCTGCTCTCCAGCGTCGGCGGCGACGTCTTCGTCTCCGACGACAAGCCGTCGCTGGCAGCCAACCTGGTCGGCAACCTGATCGGATTCGCCGGGGGACTGGCCCTACTGCTGCCCGTGTCGGCGGCGCGGCGCGAACAGCGCACGGCACTGCCCCGGCAGCTCACGGTCTGCACGGCGACGGCCGCCATCGCCACCCTCGGGTACACCCTCGCGGGAGGCTCCGTTCAGTTCGGGCTGCAGTTCGGCACGGTCACGGACGGCTGGGTGGCCGAGCTGTTCGGCGGCGCCGTCTTCGGCGTACTGATCGCCCTGTACTTCGGGGTCGCGGGGCTGACCCGGCACGCGGTGCCGCTCGGGCTGCCGTGGGCGGGCAGCCCTGCCGGTCGGCTCGCGGCACAGGCCGGGGGCGGCCTCCTCGCCCTGGCGGGGCTCGTTGTCATCAGGCCATGGCTGTTCGGGCACGACCTCGGCGTGTGGCCGATGGTGGCCGGCGCCCTGTGCTTCGCCGCGGCCCTGTGCCTGTGGGCGGCAGCGAGGCGACAGGGCGTGCGGACGGCCGTTTCCCATGCCGGTGAGGGCCGTATCGCCCGGCGTTTCGCGACCGGGCTTCTGCACGGCTGGGCCGTGTGTCTGCTCGTCGGAGTGGCGGCAGGCGGGACGGTGGGCGCCGTCGGCTACGCGCTCTCCGTGGTCGAGACCTCCAGGGCGCCCAACCTGGACGGCAGGCGGCTCGGGACGTGGTCGCACCGGGAGACACCCGACGGCGACCGCACCGTCGAGTCCTCGACGGAGATCACCGGCGTCCTGGTGTACCCACACGGAGGCTCCCGGCTCACCGCGTATCCGTACGGCAGCCACCCGCCGAGCTGCGACCACAAGTGCGAGTCGTTCGATGCACGTGTGACCTTCCGCGTAGCCCAGGGCGACCTGCGCATCCTCGTGGACGGACACACCGCGGCCCATGCCGTGAACATGCTGCCGGAGCTACCCAAGCAGTCCCGGACCTGGCTCGCCCAGAGCGCCACCCGGCACCCACTCGACCGATTCCTGCTCCCCGGCGCCATGGGCGGAGTCCTGATCGCGCTGATCGGCGGCCCCGCATCGGGCCTCTATCGCGCACTCAGTGCTCCCTCCGACCTCATCCGGGCAGCCAACCCGCAAGCCACCCTGCGCACGGACCGCATCGCGTCGCTGTCCCGGTCCGGAGTCGTCGCGGTCACGACGGGCGGCGTATGCGCCCTCCTGACCTGGGCATTCGCATCACGAGGCGGACTCGACCATGTAGCGGCACAGATGTGGGTGCCGATGGGCACCGCCGCACTCGCACTCACCGCATGGGGACAACTGGCCGTCACCCGCACCTGGCTGGCCCTGACGAGACGGCTGCCCTGGCGCCTCATGACATTCCTCGACGAAGCGCACCGCAGGGGAGTGCTACGACAGTCCGGCGCCCACTACGAGTTCCGCCACCTACGCATGCAACAGCGACTCGCCTCGGCCACCGACGCCCCGCAGGAAGCCCCCCGGACGACAGCGCCCACCGCATGACGGCCCAGGCCGCATCTCGCCGACGTCACGAGCCGAGGCGTCGATTCCACGATTCCGTGAGCGCCGCGAGTGGTCGTTGCCAACCCTGATGCCCGCGTCGTCCACGTCGACAATGACCCCATGGTGTTGCTCTACCAGCACGTCTGCCTCGGCAGCACCGCCGAGGGACGCACGACCTACCTGGACGCGGACATGCGCGACACCGACCACATCCTGGTAAGGGCCCCAGAGGACCTCGACTTCACCAAGCCCGTCGCCCTGGTCCTGTCCGACCTACTCGGACACGTCCACGACGACGCCACGCCCTCGTACACCACCTCGTCGGCCACGCAGCCCCAGGCAGCGCCCTCATCCTCAGCCACTCCGCCCCCAGCCCGCGCCTGTCCGCCGCGGCCGACCAGTACGCGGAATCGGGCGGACTCGGCTACCACCTGCGAGACTTGCCGGGAGTCCTACGGGCCGCAGGACCACTCGCCGGAAGCGGTGTGGCGGGCACGGATCCCCGAGGCCCGGCACCTGGGCGCGATCCGTCTGGAGCGCCGACGACTCGCGAAGCCCGACGCGGTTGTGGAGAGCCACGAGGCCCTGTCCGCGGTGCTCGCGGGACTGTCCTGAGCCAGTGCACGGGCCCACGCCGGGCTGTGTATGTGAGTTGCCGCTCTGGCTCAACTTCTGTGGAGCTCCGCTGTCCGCGCTTGCTTCGGACCAGCGGGCGGCCCGGGATGCCTCGGAGACCTGACAGGACCCTGACTGTGACGGGCGTGCTTGTGGACGGCGGGAGTATCTCCTTCGGTAGGGCCCTCCCCGAAGCCCTGAAGGCGCTGTCCTGCGTCTGGGGGAGTCCGTGTTGCCGGGTGGCGGTTTGCCCTGGCTCGGATCCGCAGGCGGCTTCTCGTGCGTGCCCATGCTCGGGTCTTCCTTCCGCGGGACTGCCAACGAGCCCACGAGTTCGTACGCAGTGGCGCGGGCGGCCCGACGCCGTTCACCCAGCCTCCCGGGAACCCGGGGGTCGGTGTGATCGTTTTTCGTGTGCGCGGCGTACGCCGGAGTGCGCCTCGCCGGCACACACCAGGAACGTGAAGGAGAGCGTGTATGGCCCCCACCCCCTTAGTGCGACCCGCCACGGAACGGGACGTGCCCGGTGCCGTCCGGACACTCGCCCGTGCCTTCGCGGACTATCCGTTCACTCGGCACGTCGTCGCGGCCGACGGGCACGAGGAGCGGGTGCGTCGCTTCCAGGAGCTGTTCCTGACCCGGGTCGGCCTTCGGTACGGGCGGACGTGGGTCACCGACGAGGCGCGTGCCGTGGCGGTGTGGACCACGCCCGAGTTGGACCCGGCGCCCGGATTCGCCGAAGTGGGGCCGTTGGTCGAGGAGTTGGCGGGTGACCGCGCGCCGGCCTTCGCCGCAGCGCAGCGCGTCCTTGGTCCGCACCGGCCCGGTGAGCCGGTGTGGTTCCTTGCGACCGTCGGCGTGGCCCCGGACGCACAGGGCCAAGGGCTCGGCTGCGCGGTGGTCGTGGCCGGGCTCGAAGCGGCGGACCGCGTCGGGCACCCGGCATTCCTGGAGACGTCGAGTGAGCGGAACGTGAGGTTCTATGAACGCCTGGGCTTCACCGTGACTGCGGAGGTCGAGCTGCCCGACGACGGTCCCCGCACGTGGTGCATGCGCCGCGAGCCCAGGACGCAGGGCTGACCGTCTCCCGCGTCAGGCGTCCTGGAGCGTCGCTACGCTGCCTCGATCATGGTGATCTGCTGCCTGCCCGTTGACGTGAGCCATGAGCTGGCGAGATGGGCGCCGCTACATGCCGGGCCCCTGTGGGCCGGGGTCGCGCGCGGCCGTCTGCGGCGCGGCGTCCGCACCGCTGCCTGGCACGTCATGCAGATGGCTGTTGCGATCAGCGCGGTGGTTGCCAGCCTCGGGGCGCCGCTCATCACCAGTGTGGCGGTCTCGTTCCAGGTCTCGCTCGGCAGTGCGCAGTGGACGTTGACTGTCGCGCTGTTCAGTGGTGCCGTCGCGACGCTGGTCCTGGGTCGGCTTGGAGCCGGTCCGTACCGGCGGGTCACGATCCTCGTCACGCTGGCGGTCGTCGTTGCCGGCGGCGCGCTCACGGTGCTGTCGCTGTCGTTCGCGTGGCTGCTGGCGGGCAGGGCGGCGCAGGGTGTCGGGCTCGGGCTGACGGCGCTGATGATGGGTGTGGCCCGGGATCATCTCCCCGAGGAGCGCAGTGCGGGTGTGATCGCCCTGGTCTCGGTGGTCTGGGTCATCGGGGCCGGTGTCGGCTGCCTGCTGGCCGCACTGCTCACCGAGCTCGGCGGGGTGCGGGCCGCCTACGGCCTCGCCCTGGTCGCCACCACCGCAAGCGGTCGCTTCATCTGGTCGGCAAGGTGCCCCAGAGGAAACGCCCTGGACCTGGCTCAGCGATGGGTACACGGGTATCGGAGCGTCCTCCACCGAGGGGTTGACAGAGCGGCCATCTCACCACACGGCACTGACGTCACCGAGGGTGAGTACTCCACACGAAGTGGACCGGAGCCCCTCGTCATCGACATCAGCCACCGTTTCGCCGGATGGGGTCACGGTCGACGACAGCAGCCGCCAGGGGACCGTGGGCCAGGTGCCCTCGCGGTGGTCATGCAGCCAGACGAGCCGGATGGTGTAGGCGTTGACCGCCTGGATCGGATGCCACCTCCGTGCGGTAGATGGCATCCGACTGGGCGGGCGCCGGAACCGGCTACACGCTTTGGGTCAGCAGACCGGCGTCGATGACCTCAGCGATAAGGGTGGCGCCGCGGCTGTTCTGGTGGATGTGGTCGGTCGTGAGCACGAGACCTCGCCGTCGCGAGATCGTGTCGAGGCTGCGGCGCAGCACTGCGTGCTGGAGGAGGACGCCGGCGACCGCTGCGGGCGTCACCTCCCGGTATGCAATCGGCGGCGGGTCGGCTTGGCGCAGTTCCTCGATCTGGCGTTCGTGGAGCGGAAGGTAGGCCGCCTCGTTGGCGGCGGCGACCTCGGCGATCATCCGGCTGTACGCCTGCGATGCGTGTGCCGCTGCTGCGTCGAGCTGTTGGCCGAGTACCGGTAGCGACAGCAGACCGATCGTCGCGTCGCTCTCCGCTCGCAGCCGTGCGACGACGGTTCCCAGGCACTGTTGGAACCAGCCTGCCGACGGGCGGTCGGGGAGCTGTTTGCGCTTCATGGCCTGCTCTACGGGGTAGCCGGCAAGGCTCGCTCGGGCGTCGTTGGTCCCGATCAACACGGTGATCACATCGGGTGGGTTCGTGAGGACAGCGTCGAGGCGCTGCAGGAGGTTGTAGGCGAAGTCGCCGTTGGCGCCGAAACGGGCAAGCTGCATGTCACCGGGAGGGTGGCGTCGTCCGAGCAGATCCAGGTAGTCGATGCTGAACTGCGCGCGGGTGAGGCTGTCGCCGAGGCATGCGATGCGTGTTGTCACGGCGCTTGCTCCGGGCTGGGCGTGCCGACGCGTTCGGTCGGTCGGGTGTCGGTCCGAGGACGGTGGTCGGTGCCGAGGGTCGCGGTGATGGCCAGGAGGGACGTCGGCCCCTCCGTGTCGACCACGTGCCATATCCCGGCGGGGTTGATGGTGGCCTCGCCCGGCCCGAGCAGAACGCGCTCGGGCACCCCGTCCACGTCGCGGGTGACCGTCACGGACCCGCTGAGGCAGACGACCAGTTCATCGCCTGCAGGGTGGCTTTCCCAATGGTCGCCTTGCCCGTCGCCGTCGAAGATCATCACCATCCGGCCCTCGGCGCCGTCTGCCGCGACCGCGGCGCTGTAGGCCTGGAGCACCTCCGGGTCCCAGGCGAAGCCCTCGACGGGTTTCGCCCTTGATCCCAGTCCGAGGTGCACAGGGGTGGTCCGCAGGTCCATGGCATTGCGTTCGTGGTTGAGGAGTCTCATGCCGGCGATCGTCCACGACAGCGATCGGGCGGTCTTGAAGAAAAGGGAAGACAAGCCGACGCGACGGGCAGACGGCTGGCGGCTACCCGGCCCCGAGGAGGACTTCGCCGCGACGCCAGGCCGTCGGCGATCGGCCCGTGAACTCGCGCCAGTCCCGCACGAGATGAGCCTGGTCGGCGTAGCCGGAGACGGTTGCCACATCGCCCCACGGGAGCGGGTCCTGCGCCGCCGCCAGTGCGTGCGCGTGCTCGAAGCGCAAGACTCGGGCGAAGGTCTTCGGCGACAGGCCCACCTCACCGCGAAACCGCTCGGTGAGGTACCGACGGCTCCAGCCGAGTTCCGCGGCGACCGCACCAACCTGGACGCAACCCCGCGCGGCGATCAGGCGGCGCCACGCCTCGGCTACCTCGGGGCGCACCCGGCGCACATCGTCGCCACAGGCGCCACGGCCGACAGCTCGGAGCAGCAATTCGTCCAGCGCGGTGAACCGCGCCGCCCATGTTGTCGCCGATCGGAGCCGGTCGACCAACTCGACGGCAAGCGCTCCGAGAAGCTCGTCAAGTGGGACCAGCCGGTGGGCGAGCTCGGCGGCGGGCATGCCGTAGATGGCCCGGGCCCCGAGCGGTGTCAGCGATACCTGAACACCTTGCTGGCGTCCGTCGTGGTGAATCGCGACGGACCGGCACATCAGACCGCCGGCCACGCTGCCGAATCGGGTGACCGGTGACCCGTCGTCAGTGCCCGCCGCCACCTCCAAAGGATCTGACAGGCTGATCACCGCAGTGAGCGCGCGGCTCGGCGGGCCGCAGTGCACCCCCGTCGGGAGCCCGCGGAGGTCGAAGCCGACATACGAGTCGACGTACTGCCGCAAGACGGGCGCCGGATGCGCACGGATCCCGGTGGCTGCGTGGTCCTCCATTTTCGGCAGTGTACGGGCCGCCCAGCCCAGGAAGATCACCATCCAAGGGCTGATCACCGCCGTTTGCCGCTGGTCCTGTCCGTCGCCCTTGCTTGGGGGTGGCTCTTTGGTGTGTTTCGTTCTTGTTCCGGCGGGGTGGGCTGTGGCTGACTGGCAGTGGCGCCGAGGGGAGGGCGGATGGGTGACTGGGTTGTGGTTGCGGAGTACTACAGCGATGTGCACAGGACTGAGTTCATCTGCCGTGGGCTGGAGACGAAGGCCCAGGCGCTGGAGGCGCTTCGTGGGGCTCTCTCCTCGTACGTGCCGAGCAAGAATCTTGTGGAGAAGCGGCGTCGCGTGTACCGCCTGGCCGGCCAGGAGACGTACCTGGTGGTGATCAAGGGCAGGCTGACGCAGTGGGAGTGCACCCTGCGTATCGCGGAGTTGGTCTCGGACTCGGCCGACCCGGCTGTGGCCGAGCGGGTGCAGAAGGAGGACAGCGCGGCAGAGGCGGCTGATGGGCCGCAGGACCGGATCCCGCCTGGCTGCTGAGCGGCACACCGGACTCCTCATCGCCCGGTCGGGCCGGCAGGGCCCCGTTCCCGACGCCGCTGGCCGCCTGCTGCGCTGGGGGTGGTTATGTGAATGCTTGCTTCGACTGTGTCCGGTATGTGCCTTGCCTAATCACTTCGCCGTGAGGGTGTTTGTGTGTGATGTGGCCGGGGCGGGGTCCGCAGGCTTTGTGTGGGGTGGGGTGGGGTGTCGGGTCGGGTGGTGTGTGGTGGGTGTGGGCTAGCTGGAGGGTTCAGTCGTGTGGGTGTGTGGGGTGGGGGAGGGTGAGGTGGGCGGTGTATCCGCCGTTGGGGGTGGGGCCGGATGTGAAGTGTCCGTGGTGGAGGTCGGCGCGTTCGGTGAGTCCGATGAGTCCGTGGTGGGCGCCGGGTAGAGGGGTGGTGGGGCGGGTGGCGGGGGTGTTGGTGACGGTGACGCCGATACGGCCGGTGTGGTGCCAGAGGTGGATGGTGACGTGGGAGCCGGGGGCGTGTTTGCGGGCGTTGGTGAGTGTTTCCTGGATGGTGCGGTAGAGGGTGCGCTGGGTGGGGGCGGGGAGGTCGTCGGGTAGGCGGCCGGTGAGGGTGGCGTGTGTGCCGCTGTTGGCGATGAGTTGGTGGAGGTCGGCGAGGGTGGGTTGGGGGGTGAGTGGGGTGGTGTTGCCGGCGGACATGCGCAGGAGTGTGACCATGTGTCGTAGTTCGTCGAGAGTGGTCACGCTGAGTTCGCGGATCGTGTGGGCTGTGGTTTTTGTCCGGGGGTCGGTGGTGGTGACGTGCAGGGCGCCGGCCTGGATGGCGATGAGGCTGACCTGGTGGGAGACCACGTCGTGCATTTCCCGGGCGAGTTGGGCGCGTTCGCGGGCGAGGAGGTTCTGTGCGTGGAGGTGCTGTTCGTGGTCGCGGGCTTCTTCGATGTCGCGTAGGTGGTGTGCGGCGTCTTGGCGGGCCTGGACGAGTTGGCCGAGGAAGACGGGGGCGGCGGCGGTGGCGATGAGGTAGGCGAAGTCGACGAGGGTGCGGGTCGTGCCGTCCTGGGTCAGTTCGTCCAGGGGCCAGGGCGCGGCGTCGGCGGCCGCGGAGATGAGTGCGCACCCGGCCAGGAGGAGACGGTTGCGGGAGGCCGCCGCGAGGGCGTAGAGGCTTGCGAACGGCACGACCATGAGGGGGACGAACAAGGTGGCGGGCACCCCGGTGAGGAACACCGTCAGCGGGAAGCGGCGGCGCAGGGCGAGTGCGGCGCAGGCCAGGGCGGCGCAGGCGGTCTGATACGTCTGGGTGTCCTCGGCGTTCCACCACACGTCGGCCCCCGCGAGGAGCACGATCGCGAGGGTCGCCCAGGCCGTGGTGAGCCGGCGGGCCCTGCGGGCGTAGGAGGTTCTTCTGCTGGTGTGTGGGGGGTTCATGGGCGGGGGCCGGTGTCGGGGGCGGGGTGTCGCCGGCCGGTGTGCTGGGTGGTGAGGAGGCCGGCGCGCTGGGCGAGGAGCGCGGCCTGCACGCGGCCCGTTACCCGTAGTTTGCCCAGGATCGCGCTGGCGTGGTCCTTGACGGTGCCCGGGCTCAGGTGGAGGCGGGCGGCGATCTCGGTGTTCGACAGGCCCTCGGCGATGAGCTTCAGGACGGTGCGTTCGCGGCCGGTGAGCAGTTCCACCCGCCGCACCTGCGGATCGTCCTCGGTGATGCTGTGCGCGCCCTGAAGGAGTGCGGTGGAGGCTTTGGGGGAGAGGACCACGCCGCCGGCGGCCAGGGTGCGCACCAGCTGGGCGAGGTGTTCGGGCGCGGTGTCCTTGAGGATGAACCCGGCGGCGCCACGGCGCAGCGCGGTCAGGATGTACTCGTCGGAGTCGAAGGTGGTGAGCATGGCCACGACGGGCGGGACTCTCAGGGCGCGCAGCTCCCGCAGCACGCTCAGGCCGTCGGTGTCGGGCATGCGGATGTCCAGCAGCACCACGTCGGGCCGCGCCCGGGTGATGGTCTCCACGGCCTGAGCGCCGGTCGCGGTGGCGACGACCTCGATGTCGCCGGCCGCGCCGAGGATCAGCTCGAAGCCCGAGCGGACCAGCGCCTCGTCATCCACCACCACGACCCGGATCACACCCGCCCCCATCCCACGACCCGGATCACACCTGTCCCCGTCCCCGCTGCCCGGATCACACCTGTCCCCGTCCCCGCTGTCCGGGTCACGTCTGCCCCACCGCGTACCCGGATCACGCCTGTTCCCGTCCCGCTGCGCGGGTCACGCCTGCCCCACCCCGTCCTGGATCACGTCTGTCCCCGTCCCTGCTGTCCGGATCAGGCCTGTCCCACCGCGTACCCGGGTCACATCTGTTCCCGTCCCGCTGCGCGGATCACGCTTGTCCCCGTCCTGCTGCTCGCCCAAGCAGCGCATGCGCTGCTTTGAACGGAGCGTAATCGCGCTCCGGCCCGGCACCGAACGCGTCACCGCCACACCCCCCGGCCGGGGGGCGGGCTCCCGCCAGGCGGCGGGGGCCCGCCGGCACCCCGGCGGATACCAGACGCCCCTGTGTTTCTCCGAGCCTGACGGGCATGACACCGCAGCCACGCCAGCCCGTGACAGCGCTCCCCGCGACCGGCGCTCCCGCCCCCGCCCCCGCCCTCGCTCTCGCTCTCGCTCACGGTGAAGGTGACGGCCCTGCCGTGGCCGGCCGGCTGCTCGGCGTGGACCTGGCCCGCGGTCTGGCGGTCTTCGGCATGTACGCCGCCCATGTCGGCCCCGCTCCCCAGGACGCCGGCGGCGTGACCGGGTTCCTCCTGGAGCTGTCCCATGGCCGTTCCTCGGCCCTGTTCGCCTTCCTCGCCGGCTTCTCGCTGATCCTCCTGATGGGCCGCAGCACGCCACGGACCGGCCGCGCCGGCCGCCGGGCCGTCCTGCACGTCCTGATCCGTGCTCTGGTCCTGCTCGCCCTGGGTACGGCGCTGACGATGACGGGCACGCCGGTCGAGGTGATCCTGGCCTACTACGGGCTGTTCTTCGCCCTGCTCCTGCCGCTGTACCGGCTGCGTCCACGCACGCTGGCGGTCCTCGCCGCCGCGACCGCTCTGACCCTGCCCCAGCTCCGCTACCTCCTGCTGCGCTCCCTCGACGGCAGCGCCTGGGGCGAGAGGGTGATCGCCCATGACCCGCTGGCCCGCCTCAGTGACACGGACGGTTTCCTGGACCTGTTCGTCACCGGCAGCTACCCGGCCCTGGCCTGGCTGTCGTTCCTCCTGGCCGGCATGGCCGTGGCCCGCCTGGACCTCGCCTCCTCCGCCGTGCGGGTCCGTCTCGCCGCCACCGGGGCGGCCCTTGCCGCCCTCGGTCACGGCGGTTCCTGGCTCGCCCTGCACCTGCTGCCCGGCCTGCCCGCGGCCCTGGCCGCGGACGCCACCTGGGACGGCCCCGTGACGGCGTCCTGGTGGTCCGATGTCGCCGGGGTGCCGCAGACACCGAACACCGCCTGGCTGTGGGTCGCCGCGCCCCACAGCGAGACCACCCTGTCCATCCTCGCCAACACCGGCATCGCCCTGCTCGTCCTCACCGCCTGCGTCACCGCCCTGGACCGGCTCCCGCGCCTCACCCGGTGGGCCCGGCCCGTGATCGCTGTGGGCTCGATGTCCCTGACCGCCTACGTCCTGCACATCGCGCTGATCTGGGCCCTGGGCATCGAGGACCTCGACAGCCTGCCCCTGCTCCTGCTCCCCGCCTTCATCGCCGCCGCCCTGCTGTTCGCCACCGCATGGTCGCGCTTCTTCCGCCGCGGCCCGCTGGAACACCTCCTCCACGGCGCCACCCGCCTCGCCGGCACCGAGGCACGCGGGCGCCCGCGAACATGACCGGCCGGGGTACCGCCACCAGCCGGCCCGGCAACGGCGGGCTGCTCACCGCAGGTGTGGCCGCACCCGACGGCGGGCTGCTCACCAGAGCTGCCTCACCCGACCCGGGCGAAGCCGCTCTCGGAAACGGACTCAGCCGGCCTTCCGGACGCCGGCGCCCTCGGATGCCAGCGGCCTCCCGGACGCTGGCGTCTTCAGCCGCGCTGCCCCCGTGTGCGCCCACCCCGTGTCCGCCCACCCCCGCATCCGTGTCTGCTCATCCCCGATTGCGGGGCCCCGTAGCCACGCCTTGTCGGCCTCGCAGCCCGATGGAGCCTGGTGGGGTCCGGTGGGGCCTGTTGGAGGGAGAGCCCAGGACCAAGGGGGTGCGCTTGTGTGCCGGCTGACGCCTTGCGTGGTGGAGCCGGGGTTTTTACCACCCGGCAGCGCGGTGTGAGGTGGTTCTGTTCTGTCGTGGACAGCACTGCACGGGGTGATGCGCTCGATGGGTGTGTCTGCTCGCCGCGGTGTCGGCAGTCAGTGCACAATGCGTGCGTCGAGATCATCGAACGGGGCACGCGAGCACGGGTGTTGGTGATCTGCGCGCCGCGGGGGGTGGGTGTCCGGCGTGTGTTGTGCGGCGCCGCCGGGGAGGGGACACGTGACCGAAAGGCAAGGGTTCTTCCGCGGGCCGGATCGGGTTTGTGTTCCTGGGCGCCGGTGTTTCCCTCGCGGCTCTCACCCAGCGCAAAGCGCGGCTCTCACCCAGCTCGAATCGCGGCCTTCACCTAGCGCGAAGCGGCGGCCGTGCAGTATCCGGTCCTGTCCGTGCTGCTGCTGGTCGTCTTTGAAGCCGTGCTGGCCGGGGCCGCGTTCGCGTCCGCTGTCTCCAAGGAGCTTGGCTTGAAGGGCGCTTGTCGAAGCGGGCGGCCAGCTATGTGGAGCGGTTGCTGCTGGTCCGCCTGACGCGCTGCGAGAGCCTCTGCCGCCAGTGCCTCATCCAGCGGTACTCGGTGGGCGACCTCCAGGGGCTGACGGTCCAGGGAGCTCAGAACCCCCGCCTCGAGGATGTGTTCGTCACTCCCGCCTCGAGGATGTGTTCGTCGGCGTGAGTCTTAAGCCCGGCTCGCTGCATGTGGCGCAGCGCGGTGCCCTGGCCGACGTCGGGGACCCGAGCTCGCGTCGGGGGAACGCAGGTCACTGCAGGGGGGGGGCACCGGCGGAGTTGGCTGTCCTGCAGGAACGTGGTTTCCGCCCGGTGTCGATCCCGTGCAGCTGTGTCCGCGATCCCCGGGGTGATGGCCGTGATCGGGAGCCGGCTGCGGTGCGGGCGCAGGCAGAGCCGTGATGCCCGGCCGGCCGTCGGCCGTGTTTCGTCACCTGGGCGGGCCCGTTGCGTCGGTGGCACCCTTCTCCCGCGTGGCGTGAGACGGCTAGGACACCTCACCGCGAGCGGGAATCGGACCGCTACGACCGGAGTTGGTGAGGGAAGTCAGCCGTTTCAGGAGGGGTCATGCGAGCGATTCAGGTTTCCGAAGTGGGCGGTCCCGGGGTGCTGCGGCTGGTCGACGTTGATCGACCGGTGCCGGGCCCGGGCCAGGCGGTCGTGGAGGTCGCCGCGTCCGGCGTCAACTTCCTCGACGTGTACCACCGCCAGGGCCGGTACACCCTCCCGCTGCCCTTCACCCCGGGCACCGAGGGCGCGGGCACGGTCCTCGAGGTGGGACCCGGCGTCACCCACGTCGCTGTGGGAGACCGGGTCGGCTGGGTGGAGATCCCCGGCACCTATGCCGAGCAGGCCGTCGTGGACTCCTCCCGGCTCGTGCCCCTGCCCGACGGCGTCGACTTCGAGGCCGCCGCCGCCGTGCTGCTGCAGGGCATGACGGCGCACTACCTCGTCAAGGACGCCTACCCGGTCCAGCCAGGCGACACAGTGCTCGTGCACGCTGCCGCCGGCGGCATGGGGCTTGTGCTGACCCAGCTCATCACCCATCTCGGCGGCAGAGTGATCGGCACAACCTCGACACCGGAGAAGGCCCAGCTGGCGCGGCGCGCCGGGGCCGCCGAGGTGATCCTCTACTCTGCGGTGGACGATCTCGCGGCCGAGGTGAAGCGGCTCCATGGCGGCCAGGGCCTGCCTGTCGTCTTCGACGGCGTCGGCAGGGACACCTTCGATGCGAGCCTCGCCAGCCTGCGAACCCGCGGCCACCTGGTGCTCTTCGGCGCCGCGAGTGGTGCAGTGCCGCCCTTCGACCCCATCCGGCTCGCCCAGGGCGGTTCGCTGACCCTGATCCGGCCAAGCCTGGGGCACTTCATCGCCGATCGGTCCGAGCTGCTCCGGCGCGCCGCCGACGTGCTGGAATGGGTGCGCACCAAGGCGCTTGAGACCACCGTGACAGCCCGCTACCCGCTCGCCGAGGTCGCCCAAGCCCACCGCGATCTGGAGGCTCGGCGTACCACCGGCAAGCTGCTCGTCATCCCCTAGGGCCCCCGACGGAGTTGACTGTCCTGCAGGAACGTGGCTTCCGCCCGGCGTCGATCCCGCGCAGCTGTGTCCGCGATCCCGGGTGATGACCGCGAACGGGAGCCGGCTGCGGTGCGGGCGCAGGCAGAGCCGTGATGCGCGGCCGGCCGCCGACCGCGTTTCGTCACCTGGGCAGGCCCATTGCGTCGGTGGCACACAGGGCCTGTTGGACCAGCCACGCCGGCAGGTCCTGATGATCATCGGTGCGCCGGGAACGGGCAAGACCACCCTCCTGCAGCACACCACCGCCGTCTTCACCCGCCGCCGGCCCGGGCGGCGGGCGACGCGCCAGCCCCCTCCTTGTCCCGCTGCGGGACCACGTCCGGCAGATCGCCGGCGACGACGCCGGCTCCGCCTCGGCGGTGACGACGGCCGACATCGCGCGCGGAACGCTCACGGCCGCGAGCCTTGGTGACGCACCCGCCGGATGGTTCGAAAACCAGCCGGAGCGCGGCCGGCGCGTCGTCCCGCTCGACAGTCTGGACGAAGTCGCCGACCCCTACGCCCGCCAGCGCCTCGTGCAGTGGACCGAGGCACAGATCGCCCGCTACCCGGGCAACCACGGGGTACTCACCACCCGCCCCCAGGGCTACGACGTCGCACCGCTCAACGGCGCGGAGGCGCTCGTCGTGCGGCGCTTCACCCCGGACCAGACCAGCCGTTTCGTCCACGGCTGGTACGCGGCCACTGCTTCCGCGACCACGGCTTGTTGGGCACGTATCCCACGTCCAGGATGCATTTCACGGCACGGGCACCGAGGGCTTTCCCTGATGACTGTACCCGCCTATCGCGGCAGCGAATTGACGAGAATTCAGCTCACAGCACGGCGAACCGTCAGATTCACCGACTCGGAACAGGCTCGCACGACGAGGCCGGAAAAGCAGAGGGTAAAGTCCAGTTCCTGGCTGCCGTAAAAGGGCACGGATGCAGTAAACTACACATGGAATCAGTGTAGTTGCGGTATTCTGTAGTTACGGTATCGGAGAGTCGAGGAAAGGGCGGGCACGGATGCCGGAGAGGAATAATGATTTCGGCAAGTACGGTGCCCGTGGCATCAAGGGCCATGAGGCGGTTGCCCGCCAGCTCGATGAGCTCGCCGGTTTCATCACCACGCCCGTCACCGCACGCCGGGGCCTGATGGCCCGTCTGCACTACCTCACCCGCACGGAACACGCCCGCCAGGCCGCACGCGAGGCCGGCCTGACCGTCACCGACCGCACCCTCAAAGCATGGCTGGACGGCAAGCGCAGCCCGTCGAAGAAAAACCTCGAGCGGATCGAGACCGCCTACCGGGCGGTGCGCCGCCGCAACGTGGCCCGTTACCTGCTGGCACGCCTCAACCGGGACGGCCGCGGCACACGGGTGGAGTTCCACCCCCTCAACCAGTCCCAGGTGGATCGGCCGCGCCAAAGGGTGGTGGAGTTCCGCATGCTGAACGTCCGTCAGTGGGACCGCATCATCGAGGCCTGGAGCACCGGTGATGACGCCGCCCTGGACGACGTGTGGGTGAGTGACGCGGTGGTGGACCTGGGCTCGCAGTGGGGCCAGTACGAGCACGTCACCAACATCGGCTTCGCCGCCTGAACCGCCTGGCACCTCGGACACCCCACCTGCCGGCTGCCGGCAGACCCCGGCACGCACCCCACCCCCACCTCACAGCCGAGCAGCCAGGCCTGCTCAAACCTCCGGGACCCGCAAGAGAAGAAGCCGCAGCGACGCCACCGAGCACTGTTTCTGCTTGCCGTCAGGATCCGGCCTCAGCCACCCACTAGGCCGGGCGATCTCCTGTCACCCGGCTGGTGGCCAGGGACCCTCACCGCCGTGCAGAGACACGTGAGGACGGTGACGGGGACAGCCGGGCTTCGACAGCATCGGCGGCCGCCGGGGCGCCACCGGCTTCGCGGACCTCATCCTGCATGGCGGTGAGACGCTGCCGGACAGAGCCGTCGCCGAGCAGGCCGGCGACAACGGCACGCAGCCGCTCGGCCGTCACATCGGCCGGGGCGAGGGTGCGGCCGAGGCCGAGCTCGACGATGCGGTCGACGGTGGTCTGCGCCTCGGGGGCGCGGGAAAGGGCGAGCATCGGTACGCCCGCCGCGAGGGCCTCCATGGTGGAGTTCATGCCGGTGTGGGTGACGAAGACGTCGGCACGGGCGAGCACGGCGGTCTGGGGAACCGACCGATGGGCCTCGATGTTGCACGGCAGCGGGCCGAGGCAGGCCGGATCCATGCCGCTCCCGACAGACATCACCACGTGGTACGGCTGGCCGGCGAACGCCCGGACACAGCGGCGGAAGAAGTCCAGATCGCTGATGATCGTGCCCAGCACCACATACACCAGCGGCGTTTCCCCGGACGCGGACGAGGGCGTGAAATCACCGGGCGCGGGCGCCTTCGTGGGGCCGACGAAGGCGTAGCAGTCGTCGAACGTCTCGTTGCGCACGTGAAAGGCCCTCGGCTGGTAGACGAGATTGAACTCGGCGGGCCGGTAGAAGTCGTGCAGCTCCATGGGCGGGATGCCGTGGCGCTCGCGCACGGTGGCGCGCAGGGAGTCGAACGCGGCCGCGTACGAGGTGCCGGCGAACATGCCGACGATGAACCGCCCGAAGTCGAAGCCCTCACTGGCGGCGTGGGCCGACCAGGGCTGGATGCGGGAGACGTGCCACGAGGCGGCGAGCATCGGCCCCGACCAGGCGAGCCAGTCGCTGACGATCAGATCCGGGCGGTCACCGGCGTAACCGGCCTCGATCTGCGGCAGTACGTGTTCCACCTGCTCGAGGGTGGCCAGCATCGCGCGGGCGGCGGCGTCCCTGCTGTCGATGACGATGGGCTCGCCCGCCGCGGGAACGGGCTCGTAAGGCACGATCTCGGCGCCGGTGGGGCGGATGCGCTCGGCCATCGCGGCATCAGCACTGAGCAGCACAGCACGCGAGGTCGCAAGCCCTCCGACACCCAGCGATCACCCCGGCGAACCCCGGCCCCGCACGAGCGACAACGCGACCCCGAACGCACCAAGGCACGCATCCTCGACGCCGCGATGATCGAGGTCTCCGCCAAAGGCTTCGCCGGCGCCCGCGTATCGCAGATCGCCCACCGCGCCAGCGTCAACTAGCAGCTCATCTTCTACTACTTCGGCGGCAAGCAGGGCCTGTACGACCAACTCGGCCACCGCTGGAAAGCCCACGAAGCCGAAACGATCCCCGCCGACACCCCCCTCGACGAAATGATCAAAAAATACGTGCAAGCAGCCGCCGACCCACGCCTCGGCGGCCGCCTCCTCGCCTGGGCAGGCCTCGCCGACACCGGCAAGGACGGCCCAGAAGCACACGAACGCAACGCATCACTGCGCCAGGAAGTCGAACAGCTCCAAGAACGGCAGCAAAACGGCGAACTCGACGAGCGCCACGATGCCGCCGCCCTCCTGCTCATCATGATGAGCGCGGCCAACGCGCTGGCGGTCTACCCGCAGTTGGCACGCGGCCTGTTCGAGGCCGACGCCACCTCACCCGAGGTCGTGGAGCGCTATGCCGCCCAACTCGCCCAGCTGATCCAGCCCCCCCGCGACGCAAGGCCACGCGGACGGCGACGAGAACTGATACGACGAAAGAAACGCAGCTTCCAGCCCCTGTGTGAAGCACCGTTGCAGATGTCACTACGACGGGGATGTCATTACTGAGCCAGCGTCAGTTCTCCAGCTGGGTGCTCTGGCCTGAGGTGAGGAAAAGCTGGTTCCAACTACCTTGTTCCGGCTCATTCAGGAACGCCGAAACTCATTCCGAGATCGGTTCGGATATTCACTCCTGACTAACCCTCAGGTAAGGGGGTACTCTAAGTTCTGACAGGCAGTCAGACAGGGGAGTGGGGGCACGGCAAAAACCAGCCCGCCCCCCACGCCGTAGCCAGCCTTCGGGAATTCGCGGAGCGAATTCCCGACAGCCCGAATCGCGGAGCGAATTCGGGCCCGGGGCAACGGAGTTGACCCGGGAATTCCGGCGGAGCCGGAATTCAGGGAACGCGGAGCGTTCCCTTTCCCGCCGCGTAGCGGCGGCGCGTCGTGTCTGCGG
>NZ_JBHXTE010000027.1:0-102007 GCF_042677545.1 Streptomyces sp. NPDC127108
GCGAGAACCCCCCTTTGGGTGGGGGCCCCCAAAAAGCGGCCCGGGCGTTCCGCTTGGTTTACACACCGGGGGCACTATACCACGTGCACCCCCACCCCGTAAAACGGGGGGGGCCCTTCGACGTATCCGCTCGCGGGAGTGCTCCTAGACGACCTGGTGCAGCCAGCGCACCGGTGCGCCCTCGCCCGCGTACCGGAACGGCTCCAGTTCGTCGTCCCAGGGCTTGCCGAGGAGCTTGGCCAGCTCGGCCGCCAGGTCGCTCTCGCCGCTCTGGGAGCGGGCGAGGGCGGCGCGCAGCCGGTCCTCGGGGATCAGGATGTCGCCGTGGATGCCGGTGACGGCGTGGAAGATGCCGAGCTGGGGGGTGGCGCTGTAGCGCTCGCCCTCCGCCGACGCGCAGGGCTCGGCCGTGACCTCGAAGCGCAGCAGGTCCCAGCCGCGCAGCGCGGAGGCGAGCTTGGAGGCGGTGCCCACGGAGCCCTGCCAGGAGAACTCGGATCTCCAGGTGCCGGGCGCCGCGGGCTGTCGAATCCAGTCGAGGCTGACGCGTGCGCCGAGCACGCCCGCGACGGCCCACTCGACGTGCGGGCACAGCGCGCGTGGTGCGGAGTGCACGTACAGAACTCCACGTGTCGTCACCGGAACCTCCAGTGTGGGACGAGGTACGCCTTCCCCAGCGGCCTCGCGCCCGTGCCGAGCGATATTCCCCAAAAGCGAGGAAAGTCAAAAAAGGGGACAGATGTGACGTGATGTAATTTAGCGGAACCGAGAAAATCGAGTGCCACTGGGTGGCGAGGCTACCGTGCGGCGAGGCAAGGAGTGTGACGTACCGTCGGTCCGCATGCCGGGAATCCCCTGGGTTTCACTCGCTGGGAGGCCCTGAAACCCCCGGTTGGGTGTCTCAGGACCGCGCACGGGACATATCAGCACTCGGCGGGACGCAACCTGAACGGCCCGCACGACGTCACGTTGGACGACAGAGGGGACCAGGATGCCCAATTCAAGGCACCGCGCACGGGCCGCCGTCGCCCTCGCGACGGCGGCTCTCACCGGTTTCGCCACACTCACCGCGTGCGACGCCTCCGGCGGCGACTCCTCGGCACGGGGCGAGTCGTCGGCCCAGGACAGAGCGGCCCCCAAGCGGGCCCCCTCCTGGGACACCAGCCCTCGTTCCCTCGCCGCCGTGGGCGACTCCATCACGCGCGGCTTCGACGCCTGCTCGGTGCTCTCCGACTGCCCGGAGGCGTCCTGGGCGACCGGCAGCGACGACGGGGTGCGCAGCCTCGCGCGGCGGCTGCTCGGCAAGCAGCGCGCGGCGACACACAGTTGGAACTACGCCAAGACCGGCGCGAAGATGGCCGACCTCCCGGAGCAGATGGCGCGGGCGGCGGCACGGAAGCCCGAACTGGTCACGGTGATGGCGGGCGCCAACGACGC
Organism: Streptomyces sp. NPDC127108; assembly: GCF_042677545.1. NCBI lineage: Bacteria > Bacillati > Actinomycetota > Actinomycetes > Kitasatosporales > Streptomycetaceae > Streptomyces > Streptomyces sp. NPDC127108. The sequence continues at coordinate 1,438 of NZ_JBHXTE010000027.1, forward strand.
CTGCCGGTCGTCGGCCGACGAGATGACCTCCGTCGCGGAGTTCCGCGCCGACTTCCAGGACGCCCTGCGCGCGCTGCGCCGCGGCCAGCCCAAGACGCAGGTGTACGTGGCGAGCGTGCCGGACCTGAAGCGGCTCTGGTCCACGGGGCGCGCCAACCCGCTCGGCAAGCAGGTGTGGAAGCTCGGCATCTGCAAGTCGATGCTGGCCGACGCGGACAACATGGACCGGGCGGCCACCGACCGGCGCCAGTCGGTGCAGGACCGCGTGGTGGCGTACAACAAGGTGCTCAAGGACGTCTGCGCGAAGGATCAGCGCTGCCGGTACGACGGCGGGGCCGTCTTCGACTTCCACTTCGACGGGGACCAGTTGAGCCACTGGGACTGGTTCCACCCCAGCAAGGACGGGCAGTCGCGCCTCGCCGAGATGGCCCACCGCGGGGTCACGGCCGCCCGGCCGGGCGGGTAGCGACCACCTCCACCTCGATCAGGGCCTCGGGCCGGAACAGCCGTGGGACCGACACCGTGGTGCTCGTGGGCGGCGTCCCGGTGAGGTAGGTGCGGCGCACGGCGGCGTAGCCGGGCAGGTCGTCCATGTCCGTCAGGAACGTACGGATGTTGATGATGTCGGCGAGCGTCGCTCCGTGCGCCTGGAGGAGGGCGGTGAGGGCCGCGAAGACGCCGTGGGTCTGCTCGGCGATGTCCGCGCCTTCGGCGATCTGGCCGGAGAGGTACAACAGGGCGCCGCCGTCGGCGAGTTGGACGCGGGCGACCTGGGAGTAGGGGCCGAGGGGCCGGGGCGCGGCGGCGGGGTTGTCGAGGGTGACGTGCATGGGGTCGGTCTCCTGGAGGTGGGTCCTGGGCAGGGCGGGGTGACCGGCGGGCGGCGGGCGCGGGGCCGGTGGGGCGGTCGTGTCGGGCTGGTGGGGCGTCAGGTGCGGGGCTCGCGGGTGCGGCGGATGCGAGTGACCGCCGCGGCGATGTCCTCGTGGGCCACGGCCGGGTCCGCCGCCGCGGCCTCGTAGTGGCCGAGGACCGCCTCCATCGCGGGCAGCCACGTCGTGCTCGTGGCGAGTGCCACGTCCTTCGCGGCGAGGCCGTTGCCGAAGTGCACGTCGGTGGCGAAGGCGCGGGCGACGGCGCCGCCGAGCGGCCCCTGGGCCAGGACGCCCCGCGCCACCTCGGCGTCGAGGCCGAGGGCGTCGGCGAGCGCCATCGACTCCGCGACCAGGGCGACGCCGCCGAGCACGGCGGTGTTCACGACGACCTTGAGCGCGGCGCCCGAGCCGAGCGGGCCGGTGCGGGTCACCGTGCCGAGGTGGGCGAGCAGGGGCTCGACGGCGGTGGCGTCCCCGCCCGCGAGGATGCCGAGCCGCCCCGCCGCCGCCTTGTCCGTGCTGCCCGCCACGGGCGCGTCGACCAGCGTGACACCGTCCGGCACCCGCTCCCCCAGCTCCCGTACGGCGTCGGGTCCGACCGTCGACATCTCCACCCAGTGGACGCCGACGCGCTCCCGCAGCACCGGCACGATCTCGTCGGCGACGTGCCGCAGCGCGTCCGGTCCCGCGAGCATCGTGATGACGACGTCGGCGCCGCGCACGGCTTCCGCGGGCGTCGACGCGGGGAGCGCGCCCGCCGCGACGAGCGGTTCCGCCTTCGCGGCGGTGCGGTTCCACACGGTCAGCGGGTGCCCGGCGGCCAGGACGCGACGGGCCATGGGGGCGCCCATGTGGCCGAGCCCGAGGAAGGCGACGCGCTGCCGCGGGGCGGGGGCGGACTGCTCCGTGCGCTGTTCCGTGCTGTGTTCCCTGTTCCGTTCCATGCGTACGACGCTAGGCCCGGGCAGGTGATGCCACAAGCGAATGCCTAGCATGGGAGGCATGCATGATCCGCATGTCTTGAGCGCCACCACGGGCGACGTGTCGAGTGCCGCCGCTGCCGACGTGTCGAGCACCGCCGCGGCCGACGTGTCGACCGTCTGGCTGCGCGCCTTCGTGACGGTGGCCCGGCACGGCTCCTTCACCGTGGCCGCGCGGCGCCTGGGATGGACGCAGTCCGCCGTGTCCCGTCAGATCGCCTCCCTGGAGGGCGCGCTCGGCGGCGCGCCGCTGTTCGACCGGCTGCCGCGCGGGGTGCGGCCGACCGCGCACGGGCGGGCCGCGCTGCCGCACGCCGAGGCCACCCTGCGTCAACTGGCGTTGCTGCGGCGGGAGTTGGCGGACCTGGACGACGTGTCGGGCGGACTCCTTCGGTTCGGGGCCTTCGCCACTGCGGACACGGCGCTCGTGCCGCGGGCCATCGCGCTGTTCCGTGCCCGCCACCCCGGCGTGGTCCTCGCGCGCGAGGAGGGCTTCACCGGGCCGCTGCTCGGGCGGCTCGCGGAGGGCGAGTTGGACCTGGCCGTCGTGTCGACGACGGGCGGCCCGCTCACCGATGACGCCTACGACCTGCACCACCTGCTCGACGAGACGCTGTACGTGGCCGTGCCCGCGGGCCACCCGCTGGCGGCCGAGCCCCGCGTCGGCCTGGACCGGCTCGCCGACGAGGACTGGATCTCCGGCAGCCCGGAACCGGCGGGCACCCTGCTCGACGCGGCGCTGCGGCACGGCTTCCGGCCCCGGATCGCGCATGTGGTCGGCGAGTGGACGGCCAAGCAGGGGTACGTCGCCGCGGGCCTCGGCGTGACGCTGGTCCCGGCGCTCGCGGCGCAGGGGGCGCGGCCGGACATCGCCCTGGTGCCGGTGCGCGACGAGGGCGTCCCGGCGCGGGTGGTGTACGCGGCGACGGCGCGGGGCCGGACGCCGCCGCCCGCGGTGGCCCCGTTCCTGGCGGCGCTGCGGGAGGCGTGCGGGGACTCGGCGTAGCGCGCGTCGGCGAAAGCCCCCGTGGAGGCATGGCGCAGGCCACCCCCGCCCCGCGATACTTCGGCCACCTCACCTGCAACGGAAGGACTCTCGTGGCTACGTCCCCCACCCCCGGGATATCGGGTCGAAGGATCGGCGTGTACGGCGTGTTCGGCGCCGTGCTCCTCGCCGGAACGTTCGTGCCGCCCGCGTCGGCCGCCGACACCGTCCGGGCCGACGCGCCCACCGTCGAGGAGCAGCGCCTCGACCGCGCGGCGCCCCAGGAGATCCTGCGGCGCGGCGGGTTCGACCGGGTCGCGCCCGGCTTCGAGCGGGGCCTCGGCCGGGTGCGCTCCTACGAGCAGGCGGAGCGGCTCGTCGTACGCGAGGGGAAGGACCTGTGGCGGCGGGCCACTGACCGGGCGCAGGGGCGCGGGCCGCTGGGCGGGGACCTCAGCCGGGACGACGACCGGCCGCTGTACTGGGCGCGGCTCGGGATGACGCGGGCGCTGCGGGGCTGGGAGCCGCGCGGGTTCGAGCTCGGTGACGCCGGGCGGGAGCGGCTGCTCGGGAAGCTGGAGACGACGTCCCGGGGCCAGGACACGATCAGTTATCCCAAGGGCCACCGGATGAAGCGGGTCCTGGTGACCGGCTTCGACCCGTTCACGCTCGACCGCGACACCCGCATCAGCAACCCGTCCGGGGCCTCCGCGCTGGCCCTGGACGGCACGGTCGTGAAGACGGCCGAGGGTCCGGTGCGCATCGAGACGGCCGTGTTCCCGGTCCGCTGGACGGACTTCGCCGAGGGCGAGGTGGAGCGGGTCCTGCGGCGGCAGCTGCCGCGCGTCGACCTGTTCACGACGGTGAGCCAGGGCCGGGTCGGCAAGTTCGACATCGAGCGGACCAACGGGGCCTGGCGGGGCGGGTTCGGGGACAACGAGAACCTGTCGAGCACCGGCGTCGTGCCGGTCTCCGACCCGGCCTCGCAGCCGCAGTGGACGACGACCACCCTCCCGTACAAGGACATCGTGGCGGCGGACACCGGGCGCTTCCCCGTGTACGACAACACGGCCGTGACCGAGATCCCGGCGGGCGGCAGCACGCCGGTGCAGCGGCCGGACGGGCCGACTCCGGGCTCCGCGGCGCGGGCGGGCGGCGGCGGGGACTACCTGTCCAACGAGATCGCGTACCGGGCGACGCTGCTGCGCGACCGGCTCGGGCTGCGCGACCGGCTGCCCGGCGGGCATGTGCACACGCCCGTCCTGCAGTTCGGCGCGGGGAACACCGACCCGGCGACGGGCACGGTCACGGACCCGGAGTTCGTCCGCAACCGGGTCGACATCATCGGGCAGGTGCGGCAGATCGTGGTGACGGCCGTGACGGCTAGCGGGCGGTAGGCGCGCCCCGGCCGTCCGGCCGGGGGGTCCCGCTCGTGTCGTCGGAGTCGTCGGAGTCGTCGTCGGAGCCCGAGTCCTCGCCCATGAGGTCCCGTGCCATCAGGGTCGCCCCGGCGACCGCGCCCGGCATCAGGAACACGGCGACGAACGGCACCAGGAAGACGACCGCGAGCGGGGCGCCGAAGCCCCACGCGAGGGACTTGCGGGCCCGGAGCAGGGCCAGGCGGTCGCGCAGCCGCACACCGCGGCGCTGCAGCGCGACCGCCGTCAGCTCCTCCACCAGGAAGAAGCCGGTGACGAAGAAGCCCATCACGGGGATCACGGTCTGGCCGACGACCGGCAGGAAGCCCAGGCCGAAGAGCAGCACGCCCCAGATCAGGGCCCGTACGACGATGCGGAGGCTGTCGCGGATGGAGATGAGCAGCTCGCGCCAGAGCGGCAGCCCCGACTCGGGCGCGAAGCCCGCCACGGAGATGTCGACCTCTTCGGAGAGGGACTCGTAGAACGGCTCGCCGATCACGAGTGTCACCGCGGTGAAGGTCACCACGGAGAGCAGCAGGGCCAGGGCGAAGAGCAGCACCGTCAAGAAGCCGCGGAACAGGCCCGGCCACGGGTCCGACCAGTCGTCGGCGAACGGCGTCGCCCAGGAGACGAGGTCCGTGCCCCACAGGGCGAGTGCGACGAGCGCGCCCGCGTACAGCACGAGGGTGATCAGACCTGGCAGCAGTCCCCATCCGAACTGCTTGCCGTGCTGGGCGACCCAGCGCTGTCCCTTCACCAGATAGCCGAAGCCCCGACCCAGTTCACGCATGCGGCACACCTTATCCGGACCGCGGCGGCGGCCCGGGACCGGTGCGGGTGAGGTGGCTGTTTCGTGAATACCCCCTTGTTGCGCGCGATTTCACCCTGTAGACCTCCCCTACTGATCTCTCGACTGATCGCTCGGGTCGGCCAACGGCCCACGCTTCGGAGGTACGTATGGGGATATCCCGCCCATCAAGACCCGTGCTCCTGACCGCATCGGCCGCCGCGGGCACGCTCCTGTTCACCGCGCTCACCCCGGGCGGCGCGAGCGCGGAGCCCGCGCCCCGGCCCGTGATCCGCGACGAGGCCCCGCTCGACTCGCCCGACCGGGCGGCACGGGCCCCCGAGAGCGCGGCGGACCGCGCGCTCGACGACAGCGCGGGTGCGGCGCTCGCCGCGAAGGGCCGCGGCTATCCGCGCGAACAGCGCCTGGCCGCGGTGCCGAAGAACCCGGCCGACAAGTCCATCAAGCTGGGCCTGACGCCGTACCACGCCATCGCCCCCAGGCTGAACAAGATCCAGGGCATCGGCGACCGGGTCAGCGTGGAGATAGCCGGGCGGTCGGCCGGAGGGCACGACCTGTATCTGGTGACGGTCACCGCGCCCGAGTCGGCGCGCGAGACCGCCCGGCAGGAGAAGATGCGCGACCGCATCGAGAACGCGCCCGCGGCCGCCGCCAAGGACAAGGCACTCAAGTCCGCGTACAAGGCGCCGGTGTTCATCAACAACAACATCCACGGCAACGAGTGGGAGGGCACCGACGCGGCCCTGAAGCTCATCGAGAAGCTGGCGAAGGCCAAGGACACCAGGACCCGCGAGCTGCTCGCCCGCCACCGCCTCTACTTCAACGTCACGATGAACCCCGACGGGCGGATCGCGGGCACCCGTGAGAACGCGAACGGCTTCGACCTGAACCGGGACTTCATCACCGGGACCCAGTCCGAGACGCGCGCGGTGCGGCAGATCGCCATCGACAAGCAGCCCGCGATGATGCTCGACCTGCACGGGTACGTGAACGGCACGCTCATCGAGCCGACCACCCCGCCGCACGGCGAGAACTACGAGTACGACCTGTTCCTGAAGAACAGCTACGCCAACGCCCTCGGCATGGAGAAGGCCGTCAACGGCCTCGGCTACACCGAGCAGAAGGACGGCGTGCTGCCCGCGGTCATCCCCTTCCGCGACCAGCAGGAGGGCTGGGACGACTGGCCGCCGATCTTCACACCGCAGTACATGCCGTTCCACGGCGCGGTCGCGGCACACACCATCGAGTTCCCGATGCAGGTCAACAACGAGGAGTACGACTCCCAGCCCGCCGCCGAACTGCGCCGCCGCTCCGCCATCAACGTGGACATCGCGGGCGCGGCCATGAAGGCGACCCTCGACTACGCGCGCGGCCACCGCACGTCGCTGATCGCCGACCAGATCGAGGTGTTCCGGCGCGGGGCCGCGGGCGCGAAGCCGGTGGAGATCTCCGAGGAGACGGTGCCTGGCGTGCCCGGCATCGGCCCCGAGGACGTCTACACCACCGACTTCCCGCGCGCGTACGTCATCCCGGCGGGCAAGCGCCAGCGCTCCGCCGCCGCCACGGCCCGGCTCGTGGACCACCTCCTCGCCAACGACGTGCGGGTGCGGCGCGCCACCCGGGACTTCCGGCTCGGCACCAAGTCGTACGAGAAGGGCTCCTACGTCGTCGACATGCGCCAGCCCAAGCGGGGCATCGCGAACGTGATCCTCGCGGACGGGCGGGACATCAGCGACAAGGTGTCGGCGATGTACGACATCTCGGGCTGGAGCCTCGGCCGGCTGTGGGGCGCGTCCGTCGTCTCCGCCCGCAAGGGCGACCCCGCCGCCGTGCCGTCGCGCGCGGTCGGTTCGGCCGCCCGCGTCGGCTACGTCGCCCCGCGCGGGAACCTGCGCCTCCGCCTGGACGACCCCCGCGAGGTGGCCGCCCTCAACTCCCTCACCGCCAAGGGTGTTTCGGTGCGCCGCGCCGCCGACGGCGGCAGTGTCGTCGTGCCGGGTTCGGCGCGGCGAGCCGCACGGGACGCCGCCAAGAAGTACGACGTGGCGTTCTCCGCGACCGAGGCGCGCGGCAAGGACGTGGTGCGTCGCACGCGGGTCGCCGCGGCCGTCACGCCAGGAGAGCTGTTCGCGCTCCGGGAGATGAACTTCGACGTGCTGCCGGTGTCGACCGCCGTCCTCAACGCCGGCTTCGACTGGCGCAAGGCCGACGTCCTGTTCGTGTCCTCCGGGCTCGACCGCGCCAAGCTGAAGCCCGCCGCGCGCAAGCGCCTCGACGCGTTCCTCGCCGGGGGCGGCGGGTTCGTCGGGCGGGGTGCCGGGGGCGCCGCCCTCAACGAGGCCGCGGGGCTCCTTCCCGTCACGGCCGTCCAGGGCAACGGGGACGCCAACGGCGTGGTCCGGGTGCGCAACGCCGGTGGTTCCGTCGCCGGTTCCGGCTCCGGGTACGGGTTCGTCTACGCGCCCATGTGGTTCACCGGCCTCGGGGACGGGGTCCGCGTCGAGCAGGCGTACGCGGGCGGCAAGCCGTTGGTCTCCGGCCATTGGCGCGCCGACTCCTCCGGCGCGGGCGGCCCGGCCGACGCGGCCGGGGAGGCGTCCGTGGTCAGCGGCGCACGCGGCTCCACCAAGGTCGTCCTCTTCGGCACGGAGCCCTTGTTCCGGGGGCACCCCAAGGGCGTGTTCGCTCAGGTGGGGCGGGCGTTGTTCGGGGTGCGATAGGGCCCTGCCGGAGGCTCCCCAAGCCCGCCCCTTCACCGAAACTGGGGCTCCGCCCCAGACCCCGCTCCTCAAACGCCGGAGGGGCTACATATGTCGCCGCTGCGGCAACATTTCAGCCCGTCCGGCGTTTGAGGACGAGGCGCGAAGCGCCGATCAGCGGGGGTCCGGGGGCGCAGCCCCCGGTTTCGGGAAGGGGCGGGGTTGGGGAAAAGCTCAGGCGACCTTCAGGTCCACCTTGATGTTGCCGCGGGTGGCGTTGGAGTAGGGGCAGACCTCGTGGGCCTTCTCCACGAGGGACTGCGCCGTGGCGGCGTCCACGTTCGGGATGGAGGCGACGATCTCGACCTCGAGGCCGAAGCCACCCGCGCCGTTCGCGCCGATGCCGACCTTGGCCGTGACGGTGGAACCGGAGATGTCGGCCTTCTCGCGGCGGGCGACCACACCGAGCGCGCCCTGGAAGCAGGCGCTGTAGCCGGCGGCGAAGAGCTGCTCGGGGTTGGTGCCCGCACCGCTGCCGCCCATCTCCTTCGGCGGGTTCACGACGACGTCGAGCTTGCCGTCGTCGCTGGCGACCCGGCCGTCACGGCCGTTCTCCGCGGTGGCCACGGCGGTGTACTTGACGTCTATGTTCTGGATGGACATGACTGCCGATCCCTCCTGGGGTGTGCCGTGTCGCGCGCCCGCCCGACCCGGCGATTGTGGAATTAGGTTATCGGATTGCGGAAGATAGGGAAGGGTGACCCTCCCCGTGGGCCCAGCGGGCTCACGCGTCCAGGGAGACGATCATCTTTCCGGTGTTCTCGCCGCGGAGCATGCCGAGGAACGCGTCCACGCCGCTGTCGATCCCGTGCGCGAACGTCTCGTTGTACTTGAGCTCACCGGAGCGCACCCAGCCGCCGACCTCGCGCACGAACTGGCCCTGAAGGTCCTGGTGGTCCTGGACGAGCATGCCCTGGACCCGGAGCCGCTTGCCGATGATCATGGCCATGTTGCGCGGGCCCGGCGTCGGCTCGGTGTCGTTGTAGCCCGCGATCATGCCGCAGATCGTGATCCGGCCGTGCACGTTCATGCGGCTGATGGCGGCTTCCAGGTGCTCGCCGCCGACGTTGTCGAAGTAGACGTCGACGCCGTCGGGGGCGGCCTCCTTCAGCTGGTCGACGACCGGGCGCTCGTCGCGGTAGTTGAACGCCGCGTCGAAGCCGTACTCCTCGACGAGGAGCTTGACCTTCTCGTCCGAGCCCGCCGAGCCGACGACGCGGGAGGCGCCCTTGAGCCGGGCGATCTGGCCGACCTCACTGCCGACGGCACCGGCCGCGCCGGAGACGAAGACCGTGTCGCCCTCCTTGAAAGACGCCACCTCGAGCAGACCCGCGTACGCCGTCAGACCCGTCATGCCGAGCACGCCGAGGTACGCCGAGAGCGGCGCCGCCTGCGGGTCCACCTTCGTCGCGTACGCCACGGGCACCGAGGCGTACTCCCGCCAGCCCGCGAAGTGCAGCACGTGGTCGCCCACCGCGAAGCCGTCCGCGTTCGACGCCACGACGACACCGACCGCGCCGCCGTCCATGGGCTGGTCCAGCTGGAACGGCGGGATGTAGGACTTCACGTCGTTCATGCGGCCGCGCATGTACGGGTCGACCGAGAAGTGCAGGTTCCGGACCAGGACGCGGCCCTCGGCGGGGGCCTCGACCGGGACCTCGCGGAGCGCGAAGTCCTCCGGGACCGGCCAGCCGTGCGGGCGACGCACGAGGTGCCAGGCGCGGCCGGTGGCCGGGAGCTGCTCGGGGGCTGCGGACATGAGAGGTGTCCTCCTCAGGCTGGGGGCGAGAGGTCCGGAGCGGTCGGCTCCGGACTGCGGGCCTGGAGCCGTGGGCTCCGCCCTAATGCTTCATGTTCTGAAATAAGCATGCGCTTCGATATTTCATGTTGTCAAGTAAATGGGTACGCTGAAGGCATGGCCACCCAGAATCCGGACACCCCCGCCCCGCGCGTCGATCCGCTGACCCTCGAGGTCGTGGAGCTGATCGGCGCCGTGGTCGCGCGCTACTACGAGGAGTACGAGGTCGCCGCCGGCAAGCACGCGCTGACCGGCGCGCAGGCGCGCGTGCTCGGGCTGCTCTCGCTGGAGCCCATGCCGATGCGGCGCATCGCGCAGAAGCTGAAGTGCGAGCCGTCGAACGTGACCGGCATCGTGGACCGCCTGGAGGCCCGCGGCCTGGTCGAGCGGCGGCCCGACCCCGCCGACCGGCGCGTGAAGCTGGCCGCGCCGACGGCGGACGGGCTCACGACCGCGCGCAGCCTCCGGGAGTCCCTGGACTTCGCCCGGGAGCCGCTGGCCGAGCTGTCCCGCGCGGAGCGGGAGTCGCTGCGGGACCTGCTGCGGCGGATGCTGGGCGGCTGAGGCCCGCGCGCGCCGCCACGCGAACACATCCTGGGCGCACCGGCACGGGAACACGCCCTGGGTGCACCGCCACGCGAACACACCCTGAGCACACCAGCACGGGAACGCGTCCTACGTGCACCACCACAGGAACCGGTCGCACGTCTCCGACGGACTCGGGTCCGGGTCCGGGTCGCTCGGGGGCTTCGTGCTGGACGGCTTCGGGTCCGGGTCCTGCGGGCTCGTGGTGGGGTTGCCGGACGTCGGATCCGGGTCCGGGCCGCCGGAGGTGCCGGTGCCGCCGGTCGCCGTACCGGTGCCGCCGTCGTCCGCGCCGCCGTCGGAGCCCTGGGCGTCCCCGTCGGCGCCTTCGCCCTCGTCGCCTTCGGCACCCTCCGCGCCCCGGGTGCTCCCGCCGTCGTTGGCGGCCTTCTTGTCCTTGGCCTTCTTCGCCGACTCCGACTCGGAGGCCGAGGGCGAACCGCCCGTCGACTCCGCCACCGGCTCCGCCGACGCGCCCGTCCCCTGCGTGCCCTCCGTGGCCGCGGCGCCCTCCGACTCCCCGGCCGAGTCGTCACGGTCCCGCGCGGACGTCGCCTTCGAGTCGTCCGACGCGGACTCGGTGCCCAGCTCGGCCAGGCTCAGGCCGCCCGCGGCGAGCGCGACGCCCGCGGCGATCAGGATGACCTTGCGGCGCCTGCGGCGGTGCTGGGCGGCCCTGCGGCTCCGCTCCCGGCGGCGGCCACGGCCCCGGACCCGGCCACGCGGCGACGGCTCCTCGTCCGTCTCGTCGAGGTCGTCGGGCTCGTCCTGGGCGACGAGCGCCTCCGCGTACTCACGGCAGGCTTCGGCCGGGGTGCCGCACCCCGGGCAGGCGAGGGCGCCGTTGAGGTGCCGGTGGCACGCGTGGCAGTAGTCCATGAGGCATGGAGGCTAGGTCCCGCGCCGGTACTGAGGAAGCCGAAGCTGTGAATGTTGTGTGCGGAGTCGAACCCTCCGGCGTGTCTACGCGTCAGGGCGTGCCCGGCACCGTACGGCAGGGCAGGCTTCGCCCGAATTGCCGCACGTGGGGACGGGGATCGGCCGGGCTTCGGCGGGGGTGCGACCGAACCGGCGACGGGGGTGCGCCCGGGGTCGGGGCGAGCCTCACCCCGCCGTCGGCCGACGGCTCCTCACGCCCTCCCCAGCTCCCCCCGCAGCCTGCGCGCCCGCAGCACCAGCTCCAGCTCGAAGCGGCGGTCGGGGTCGTCGACCTCGTCGCCCCACAGTTCCCTGATCTGGCGCAGCCGATAGCGCACTGTTTGCGGATGCACACCCAGTCGGGCGGCCACCTCGGGGGCGCCGCCGCGTGTTTCCAGCCAGGCGAGCAGGGTCTCGGCGAGACGGCGGCCGTGTGCCGGACCGCAGTGGTCGAGGGGCGCCAGGCAGCGGCGGGACAGGTCCTCGATGAGCTCCTCGGGCTGGAGCAGGACCAGCGCCTCGGTGTGCTCGGTGCAGTAGAGGACCTCACCGGAGGGCAGCAGTCCGCGCCCCATCAGGGCGACCGCGGCCTCCGCCCAGCGCAGCGACTTCGCGGCGTCGGCGAGCGGCACGGGCGGGCCGATGGCGCCCGACCAGCCGGTCATGGCGCGGCGCAGGAGTTCGGGGCGGCCCGCGGCGTCCGGGTCGGGCACGACCATGCGGGGCTGCTCGGCCTCCATGTCGAGCAGGACGCCCTCGCCGACGGCGGGGGCCACGGCCTCGCGGGCGGGGCGCAGGAGCACACCGACGGCGACCTTCTCGGGCAGCTGCCAGCCGACGCGGGCCGCCCGCTCGTCCAGGCCGTTCTCGGCGCCGAGCGCGGAGGCGGCGGACATGTCGGGGCGGCGCTCGGAAAGCAGCAGCTCCATGAGCTTGCGTTGCAGTCGCAGCCGCTCACCGGCCTGCCGGGCGGCGGCCTCCGCATAGCCGCGCACCGACTGGTCGACCAGGCCGTCGAGGTACTCGAAGCCGGATTCGGCCAGCTCGTACATCGCCGGGGGCGGGATCTCGGTCTGCTGGCCGATCTCGGCCAGACGGCGCCAGGCGAGCCGGACGCCGAGGCGGTAGATCGCCTGGAGGGAGTCGAGGCTGCGGCCGTGCAGGCCCTCGCCGCGCCCGAATTCCTGGAAGACCTCCGGGTGGTAGCGCGGCCGGCCCTCCCGGGTGGCGAGCTGCTGGACGAAGCCCTCCAGGGCGCGGCGGATCCCGATGAGCGCCATCGGCTCGCCGGAGTCATCGAGAACGACCGGCAGGCCGGGGTATTCTGCCCGGATTTCGCGCAGGATGTCCTGAGCGAGGATGGGCACTTCCTCCAAGGCGAGCGCGGCGAATCTGCGCACCTGGAGCGGCGGGACGTCGCGCCAGGCGGAGCGCTGGTGCGCGGAGCCCGGGCTTCCGGGAACGCCGTCCGCGATGTTCACGGGGGCGGCCCCGGAGACGCTTTCAGAGATGGCGGCCACGTCGGTCACTGGTCCCGCTCGGGCGACTCGTAGTGCACGAGCGGCCGGTTCGGCTGGTCGGGCGTGGCGTTCAGGAGCGCCACGATGCCAAGGGCGGCGCCCACGGCGAGAGCCGCGGCGGCCGCGACGGTCAGCGTGGCGGCGAGCAGTCGGTGCATACAGGGTCAGCCTCTCTGCTGGAGGTCGTCCCCACCCCGCTCCGCAGGAGGACAGTGTCGACAATGCATTGACACTGCGTCAAGGGTCCGCCTACGTTCGCGGCCCATACGGGTCAGTAACCCCGTGGAAACAGCGCCGCATCATTTCGGGCAATCCGGCGGCCGCAGCACCGCATCAGTCCCACAACTCGTCGGTAATCCAGCACAGTTGACCGACCGACCCCTGTTCGCCCTCACGGCAGGAGCGCCGGATGACGCGCCGTACAGCTTCGCCCTTGTCCCTGGTCCTGCTCGGCCTGGGCGCCTTTCTGCTCGTCCTGGCCCCCATGCTGGCCTGGTACGTCGAGCCACGAGCCAAACGCACGCCCACTGATGTCGATCAGATAACGGTCTTCAAGGGGACCGGCAGCTATTTCGACACCGGAAAGGTCAAAACCGTCACCGGCCAGGACCTGACCATCACCCGGCAGGTGCGCGGCGACGTCGCCGACAGCGAGAAGTCGGGGCGGGCGATCTGGGATGTATCCACCTCGATCGACCCCGACAAGTCGCTGCCCGCGGCCGATCCGCACGACTCGCTCCAGTGGACCCTGGAGCGCTGGGTGACCGACCGGAAGACCAACAAACCGGTGCATTGCTGCGGCGAGAAGCCGTATTTCGAGGGGGAGGCGTACCTGAAGTTCCCCTTCGACGTCGAGAAGCGCACCTACCTGTGGTGGGACGGCACGCTCGGCGCGACCGTGCCGCTGTCCTACCAGGGCAAGAAGAAGATCCAGGGCCACGAGGGCCTGCGCTTCACGGGCACCGTGAAGGCCACCAGGACCGGCACCCGCCAGGTCCCCGGGCGCCTCGTCGGCCAGCCCAAACGCAGCCAGGTCATGGCCGAGGAGTGGTACGCCAACCACGGCATCGAGCTGGTCGCAGACCAGCGCACGGGCCGGATCATCTTCGCCGCCATCGGCCCCCGCAAGACGCTGCGCGCCCCCGGCGGCAAGAAGGACGTGACGGTGCTGCTCGACAGCGAGCGGATCGCGTTCACCAAGAAGACCCAGCAGTCCCAGGTGGACCTGGCGGACGACGACGGCTCCCGGCTGAAGCTGGTCGGGGAGACGTTGCCGCTGGTCACAGCGCTCCTCGGCGGTGCGCTCGCGATCGCAGGCGTGATCCTCGTGGTGCGCGGGCGAGAAAAGGACGCAAACGGCTCGGGGAGGGACGGTGAAGGACCGGATTCGATGGGTCCACATTCCGATACGTCCCCAAATTCCCTGCAACCCACCACGATGTGATGAGACGTCAGCGTCAAGAAGGGCCGAAATTGTCACCCCGGTGAGTAGCCGCACCGTTCGGTGCGGCGAAAACTATCCACTCCACCCAGACACAGTCCCCGCACAGTCCCAGCACAACGACTGCGCAAAACCCCCGGTCCCCCGTCCCCCGGAGCACCGGAGTCCCGCCCCGCACCACCACCCCGTAGCACCCGGCACCACCTCGCACCACGGATCCATTCGCGCCACCCGTACGACCGGGCCCCACCCCGGATCCACCCGAACTCCCCCACAGTTCCGCACCCCGAGACGAGTTGGAGCACCTATGCCCCAGCACGTGCCGTCGTCGCTGCGCCCGGTCGCATCACGGCCCGCGTGGCCCCATCCGGCGCTCCCCCCACAGCCGCGCCGGATCGCCTTCCTCGCCCGCCGCGACCTGGGAAACCCGGCCGCAGGCGGCTCAGAACTCCTGGTCGACAAGCTGGCCGACGGACTGACCGCGCAGGGCCACCAGGTCACGCTGCTGTGCGGCGGGCCCGCCGCCTACCGCGACTACCGCGTGGTGTCGGCCGGCGGCGACCTCGGCCACTACCTGCGCGCCCGGTCGGCGTTCACGCGCCAGATCGGCGACACCGACCTGCTGGTCGAGGTGTGCAACGGCATGCCCTACCTCGCCCCGCTGTGGCACCGCGGCCCCACCCTGTGCCTGGTCAACCACGTCCACACCGAGCTGTGGTCGATGCGCTTCCAAGGAGCGCTCGCCCCGGCCGCGCGCCTCGGGCGGCGCCTGGAGCACTGGGCCCTCTCGGGCGCCCAGCGCGGCAACCTCCTGGTCGCCGTGTCGCCGTCGACCGCGACGGCCCTGCAGGACCTCGGCGTCGAGCCCGACCGCATCCGCGTCGTGCACAACGGCGTGGAGGAGCCGGGGCCGCTGCACGAGCGCTCCGACGAACCGCTGTTCCTGGCCATGGGCCGGCTCGTCGAGTACAAGCGCGTCGATCTGCTGCTGCGCCTGTGGGAGCGGGTCCGCCCGGTCACCGGCGGCCGCCTCGTGATCGTCGGCGAGGGCCCCGAGCGACAGCGCCTGGAGCGGATGGCGGGCCCCGGCGTGCAGTTCACCGGCCATGTCTCGGAGGCCGAGAAGCACCGCCTCCTTTGCGAGTCGTGGCTGCTCCTGCACCCCTCGGCCGTCGAGGGCTGGGGCCTGGTCGTCACCGAGGCCGCGGCGCGCGCGACGCCCGCGATCGGCTTCGACGTACCCGGAGTACGCGACTCCATAGAAGACGGTGTGACCGGGCTGCTCGCGCACGGCGAGAGCTCGTTCGCCGCCAACTGGTGCACGCTCGCGCTCAGCGCCGAGCGGCGCCGGGCCTTCGGCAAGGCCGCGGCGGAACGCGCCGCGCACTTCCGCTGGACGAACACGGTGCGCCAGTTCCGCGCGGTGGCCGCCGAGGCCGTCGCCGCGCACGAGCCGTCGGTGAAGGGGTCTGCGTGAGGGACCCGTCACTGCGCCGCTCCGTGACCCTGTTCCGGGCCTTCCTGCGCGAACAGCAGGATCCGGAGAAGGTCTACGCGCTGCTCGCGAAGGACGCCGCCGACCAGGTCGAGCGGTACCTGCCCGTCAAGGACCGGGTGGTCGTCGACGTGGGCGGCGGCGGTGGCTACTTCACCGAGGAGTTCCAGCGGCGCGGCGCGCAGGCCTACCTCTTCGAGCCCGACCCGCACGAACTCGGCGCGAAGCCCCCCGAGGGCTCCGTGGTCGCCGACGGCTATCTGCTGCCGCTCGCCGACGGCGTCGCCGACGTCACGTTCTCCTCGAACGTCCTGGAGCACGTCGACGACCCCGGCACCTTCCTCAGCGAGATGGTGCGCGTCACCCGCCCCGGCGGACTCATCTACGTGGCGTTCACCAACTGGTACTCCCCCTGGGGCGGCCACGAGTGGGCGCCCCTGCACTACTTCGGCGCCGAGCGGGCCCGCGCCCGCTACGAACGCCGCACCGGAAAACCCGCCAAGCACAAGCTCGGCGAGAACCTCTTCGCCCACCACGTCGGACCCACGCTCAGACAGGTGCGGGCCCGCGACGACGTCCAGGTCGTCTCGGCCCGCTCCCGCTACTGGCCGTTCTGGGCCGAAACGGTCGCGAAGGTCCCAGGTCTGCGCGAAGTCGCCACCTGGAACCTCCTCCTCATCCTCAGGCGGTGTCCATGACCACCACGGTCCAGTCCCCACCCCCGGCGGCCCTGAAGCCGACGGCGCCCGCGCCCGAACCCGGGCGCGGGCCGCGCTCACGGCGCTGGCTCGCCGGGTTCTGGGCCGTGGTGTTCGTGTGCTTCCTCGCCGTCAAACCGGGGCGGATGACGTTCGACACCAAGCTCGGTGTCGCCGTCGACCCCTGGCAGTTCCTGTCCGACCTCGGCCAGCTCTGGCACGACCGGGGCGGCTTCGGCGGCATCCAGGACCAGTACATCGGCTACGCCTTCCCTATGCTGCCGTACTACGCCCTGACCGACCTCCTGCAGCTGCCGGTGTGGCTGGCCGAGCGGCTCTGGATGTCGCTGATCGTCGCCGTCGCCTTCTGGGGCGCGCTGCGGCTGGCCGAACGCCTGAACATCGGCAGCAACGGCTCGCGGCTGCTCGGCGCGGTCGTGTACGCGCTGTGGCCGACGTTCACCGTCGTGGTCGGGTCGACGTCGGCGGCGGCGCTGCCCGGCGCGTTCCTGCCGTGGGTGCTCATCCCGCTGACCAACGACCGCGTGACCGCGCGGATCGCCGCGTTCCGCTCGGCCCTCTTCATTCCGTTCATGGGCGGTGTGAACGCGGCATCGACGCTGGCGTCACTGCTGCCCGTGGCCCTCTATCTCCTTTCGCGCCCGAACGGTCCGCGCAAGCGCAAGCTCATCACCTGGTGGGTGCCCGGCGTCCTCCTCGCCACCGCGTGGTGGGTGGTGCCCCTGCTCCTGCTCGGCTTCTACGGCGAGAACTTCCTGCCGTACGTGGAGAACGCGGCGACCACGACCGGCACCATGTCGGCCACCGAGACGCTGCGCGGCGCCGGGAACTGGGTGGCGTACCTCCACTTCGGCGAGGCCTGGCTGCCCGCCGGGTGGACCGTCGCGACGGCCGTGGTCACCATCGTCTGCTCGGCGTTCGCCGCGGCCCTCGGCCTCGCCGGGCTCGCCCGGCGCGATCTGCCGGAGCGGCGCTGGCTGGTGCTCACGGTCCTGTCCGTCGCGCTCGTCACCCTCGCCGGGTACGGCGGCGTGTTCGGCGCGCCCTTCCACGGCACCGTGCAGGGCTGGCTGGACGGCGGACTCGTACCGTTCCGCAACATCTACAAGTTCCAGACCGGACTCGCGCTCGCCCTGGCCTTCGGCCTGGCCCACCTGGTGGGCGTGGCGGGGCGGGCGCGCGGGGCACGGCCGGTGCGCGGACGGCGGTACGCGCCGCTGGTCGCCGCCGTCCTGGTGATCCCCGGGCTCGCCTGGCCGTACCTCAACGGCTCGATCCTGCAGCCGGGTTCGTTCCAGAAGCTGCCCAACTACTGGGACACGACGGCCGACTGGCTGGACAAGTACTCCCCGGACTCGCGCGCCCTGGTCGTGCCCGCGACCGCGCACGGCATCTACACCTGGGGCTCCCCCATCGACCAGCCGCTCGACGTGCTCGCCAAGTCCCGCTGGGCCCAGCGCGACTACGTGCCGTTCGGCACCAAGGGCAACCGGCGCGCCATGGACGCCGTCGAGCAGGCCCTGATGACCGGCGGCCAAGTCCCCGGCCTGCGCGACTACTTGACGCGCGCGGGGCTCTACTACGTCGTCGTGCGCAACGACCTCGACCCCGACCAGATCGGCTACGTCCCGACCGCGACCGTCAAGCGCACCCTGGAGGAGTCCGGGTTCAAGCGGGTCACCGGGTTCGGGCCGACCGAGACCGGCGGGCGGATCGCCGACGACACGCCGGTGCAGGTCGAGGGCCTGTACCCGCGCCAGCGCGCGGTCGAGATCTACGCACCCGGTGACGGCGCCCAGCGCCCCGGCCAGGCGGGCCTGAAGCCGGTGGCCAACACGGCTGTCGTCAGCGGCGGCCCCGAGGCGCTGCTCCCGCTGTCCGCCGACCCGGAGATGAAGGACCGGCCAGCCGTGCTGACCGGCGACAACCATCCGGGCCTCGGCTCGCCGCCCGCCCTGCAGGCGGTCGGTGACGGGCTGCGCCGCGCCGACACGCGCTTCGGCCTGGTCAACACCAACACCTCGTACCCGTACACCAAGGACGAGAAGAACGCGCCGGACGCGCTCCAGGACGGCGGCAAGAAGCCCCGGCAGATCCTGCCGACCAAGGGCGTCGAGCACCAGACCGTCGCGGAGCTGCGCGGAGCCAAGTCCGTGACGGCGTCCAGCTACGGCAACTGGCTGTTCCACCTGCCGCAGTTCGACCCGGTGAACGCCTTCGACGGCAACCCGAACACGGCCTGGGCGGAAGGCAACCCGGGCAGCCCGGACGACGAGTGGATCAAGGCGGAGTTCACGAAGAAGACCGCCATCCCGTCGTCGATCAAGGTGACGCCGCTGCCGCAGCAGGGCGTGCGGTCCGCGCCCACGAAGGTGCGCGTGGAGACCGAGCAGGGCTCGGCGGTCTCGTACCTGCGGACCGACGGCCAGACGCAGCGCGTCAAGGTCAAGCCGGGCGACTCCTCCTGGCTGAAGCTGACCATCCTCGACGCGCAGGTCGCCACCGAGGGCCTGACCGGCGCCGGGTTCTCGGAGATCAGCATCCCCAAGGTGCAGGTCACCAAGTTGCTGCGGATGCCCGCCGACACCAAGGGCACCGACGGCGCGGACGCCGACGCCACGACGTACTCCATGCACCGCTCGGCCGACCAGTCCGGTCTGTCGCCGGTGACCTCCGAGGCCGGGCTGCACCGCCGCTTCACCACCACGGGCGACGGCAGCTACAAGATCAAGGCGAGCGCGGTCGCCCTCCCCGGCCAGGGGCTCGACGAGCTCCTCTACAAGGTGGCGCCCGACCAGCGCGAGCAGATCATCGCCAGCGCCGACTCGACGTCCGAGCTCGGCGGGCTCTCGCCGCGCAACCTGACCGACGGCGATCTGACGACCGCGTGGATCGCCGGTGACAAGCCGGTCATCCATCTGCGGTGGCCCGGCAAGGTGGCCGTCGGCGAGATCGTGCTGCCGCCCGCGGGCGGACTCTCCACCCGTCCCGAGAAGATCGAGATCAGCTCTCCGGACGGCGCGGCGACCGCCGGGGTCGACGAGAACGGCAACGCCCGCTTCGCGCCGATCACCACCGACCGCCTCGACATCAAGATCACGAAGACGGCGCCGCTCACCCTGCACAACCCGGTGGCGGACGAGAAGCTGCAGCTGCCCGTCGGCCTCACCGAGGCCTACGTCCCCGCGCTCGACAAGTTCCGCACCAAGCAGCCCGACCCCGACCGCACCTTCGAACTCGCCTGCGGCGAGGGCCCCGCGGTGTCCGTCGACGGCAAGCTGTACGCGACGAGCGCCGAGGGCACCGTGCGGGACCTGGTGAACCGGCGCCCCGTCGACCTGACGCTGTGCGACGACAACAAGAAGCAGACCTCGGTGGACCTCGCCGCCGGGCAGCACCGCGTGGAGGCCGGTGACGAGGGTCCGCTCGCCGTCACCGACGTGTCCCTCACGCGCGGCACCCCGGGCAGTCTCGTCACCAAGGCCCGCGAGCTGAAGATCAAGGACTGGCTCGGCGACCGCCGCGAGGTGACCGTCGGGGACGGCGCCTCCCAGTACCTGACGACGTACGAGAACGTCAACGACGGCTGGAAGGCCACCCTGAACGGCAAGGAGCTGCGCTCGGTGCGGCTCGACGGCTGGCAGCAGGGCTGGCTCGTCCCGGCCGGTGAGGGCGGCACGATCAAGCTCAGCTACGAGCCGTCCACGGCGTACGAGGCCGGGCTCATCGGCGGTGGCGTGGGCGTCCTCGCCCTGGTGGCCCTGGTGTTCGTGCGGCGCCGCGACCCGAACCCCGACGGACCCGGCGTGACCCCGCCCGGGCCGGGGCCGGTGCTCGGCACGGTGGCGCTCACGCTGGTGGCCGTGGTCGTCGCGGGCTGGTTCGCCGTGCTCGTGCCCGTCCTCGCGCTGCTCGCCTGGCGTCGGCACTCGCTGCTCGTACCGGTCGCCTTCCTGGCGATGGCCGGAGCCGGCGTCGCCGCCGCGACCGGTGCGGGCGAGGCCGCCGCGGCGGACCAGGGTGCCTTCGGGCACGCGGCTCAACTCCTCGCGTTCATCGCGCTGTTCGCGGCGCTGGTGAGCGTGCGGGACGGGGCCGACGCGCGGGGTGCCGCGGCTGCGGGTGCCGCTGGGGCGGGAGGCTCCGGAGGTACCGGTGGTGCCGGGGATCCGTGGAGTACCGGTGGGCCTGGGGGTGCCGCGGGTGTGGGCAGCCCTGTGGGGCCGGGTGGCCCTGGTGGCCCCGGTGGTCCGGCCGGTCCTGGCGGCTTCGGTGGGCCCGCGATGCCCGCAGGCCCTCCCGGGGCAGGGAGTTCGGGTGGTGCCGCGCCCGCGCCGCCCCACCCGCAGGGCTCCCCCGACGCCGTGACCATGCCGCTCGGGCCCGACCGGGACCTGGGCGGGCCGACGGCGCCGCCGCTGCCGCACCGCAGGCGCGGGGACGACGCTGATGGCCCTGACGGCACAGACGGTGGGGCCGAGGCCGCCGCGCCCGGTGCGCCCGCACCCGACGCGCCCCCGGCCGTCCCCCCGTACAGCGCGAGCCCGACCCTGTCGGCCCGCGGCCCGGACCCGCTGCGCAAGGACACGCCCGAACCGGCCGACGAGGCCCCCACGGATGAGGGGACCCCCGGCCGGGGTACGCGCTCGGGTGAGGATCCGCGCCCGGGAGAGGACAACGCACCATGACCGCCCTGGAACACCCGGCCCGGCGTGCGGACGGCCCCGGCCGTCCGCCGCGCCGGGTGCCGTTCCCCGTCGTCGACGAGGTAGCCCGGCACTGCCTGCAGGAGGAGGAGCCGGAGACCGTCCACATCGAGGTGCACCTGCCGGGCACGCCGGACGCCGCACGGCTGAAGGCGGCGTTCGGCGAGGCGTTGCGGCGCCATCCGCGCATCCTGGTGCGGGAGGCGCGCGGCCCCTGGTACCGGCGCCGGTACGAGTGGGAGCTGACCGAGGGACCGGACGTGGAGGTGGTCACGTTCCCGGAGCCGGTGCCGGACGCCCTGAAGCGGGCCCGGGAGCGCGCCCTGTGCGACGCGCCGCCGCTCACCGCGTCCCCGCCGATCCGCCTGGAGGTCGTCGCCGACGCGGACGCGGGCGGCACCTCCAGCGTGCTGTTCCTGACCATCAACCACACCGCGCTGGACGGCCCCGCCTGTCTGCGGGTGCTCGCCACCGCGGCCGAGCTGTACGGCGGCCGGGACAACGCGCCCGCCGCGCCCCCGACCCGTACGCCCGTGTCGGCGGACGGCGGGGGCGGCACCGACCAGCCGCCGTCCGGCCTTCCGTCGCCGTGGGCGGCACCGGCCCGTGTCGCCCACGGCACCCCGGCCCCCTCCCCGGGAAACGGCATGCTCGTCGCCGACCTGCCGGTGCCGCGCCGCCCCAAGGGCGCGCCGTACACCGTCAACGACCAGCTCATGGTCGCAACGGCACTGATGATCGCGCACTGGAACCGCGAACACGGCTCCAGGCCACGCCCGTTGCGCATCACCATGCCCGTCGACGACCGGCCGCGCGACATGACGATGCCCATCGGGAACGGCACCCGGCTCGTGGAAGTGCCCTTTGGAGCGGATGAGTTGAGGCCGGAGGGCGGCACCGGCACCTCGGGCCCCGGCGACCTGACCTCCGACCAGATCCACGCCCTGCTGCGCCGCACCTCCGACCGCACCCGCGCCCTCAAGGCCCTGTCCCGCCCGCAGCTCGGCCACGGCGCCACACTGCTCACCGCGCCGGTCCTGCCGGTGACGATGCGGGCCGCCGTCACCCGCGGCCTGCGCAGGGCCGCCGGGCCGTGGACGTCGACGACCCTGCTCAGCAACATCGGGCGGGTGCCGTACGCCCTCGACTTCGGGGACGCCGGTGCGGCCACCGCCGTGTGGTTCTCCGCGCCCGCCCGGATGCCGCGCGGCCTGACCGTGACGACCGCGTCCACCGCGGGCCGCCTGCACCTGGCCCTGCGCTGGTCGCGGACGCTGCTCAGCCACGGCGACGGCGCCCACCTGCGCGACCTCTTCGAGCACTATCTGCACGCCACGCAGAACCTCCACCCGACCCCGGAGGGCAGCGGCACATGACGACCACGAGCACCACCTCGCGCGAGGAAGGGACGGGAGGGGCGGAAGGGACGCAGGGGGACCGACGGCCTTACGAGCTGCGGGACTTCTACGAGAACCCGGACGTGCCGGTGGCGTCCGGCGACGCCCGCAGCCTGCGCCAGGCCCGGATGCTCGCCGCCGCCCTCGGCCCCGCGACCGCGCGCCCCGGCGTCGTCCTCGACATCGGCTGCGGCGACGGCAGCGCCGCCCGCGTCGCGGCGCCGCTGCTCGCCGGGCACCGCGTCATCGGCGTCGACTGGTCCCAGGACGCGCTGCGCCGCGCCGGAAACCACCTGCCGCACGTCGTGCGCGGCGAACTCACCGACGGCGGGCTCCCGTTCGCCGACGGCGCCGCCGACGCGGTGCTCTTCAGCGAGGTCATCGAGCACCTCGTCGACCCCGACAGCGCCCTCGACGAGCTGCGCCGCGTCCTTCGGCCCGGCGGCCACCTGATGCTGTCCACGCCCAACCTCGCCGCCTGGTACAACCGCGGGCTGCTGCTCGCGGGCGTGCAGCCGGTGTTCTCCGAGGTGAGCCTGCGCGGCATCCACGGCCGCCCCGGCCGTGAGGTGGTGGGCCACCTGCGGCTCTACACCGCCCGCGCGCTCCGGGAGTTCGTGGCCGCGTCCGGCTTCGACGTCGTACGGCTCGCGGGCGCGCCCTTCCACGGCGTGCCGCGGCCGCTGCGCGCCCTGGACCGACTTGCCTGCGCCGTGCCGGGTGCCGCCTCCATCCTGCTGCTGCACGCCCGAAAGGCCTAGCCGTGTGGTGGGGTGTGGCCGCAGCGCTGCTCGCGAACCTGCTCTACAGCACCGGCTTCGTCCTGGAGAAGCGGGCGCTCACCGCTATGCCGTCGGTCAGCGTCCGCAACCCGGCCCGGCTGCTCCGCCAGGTGATCTCGAGCCCGCTGTGGATCGGCGGTTCGCTCGCCCTCGCGGCGGGCTTCGGCGCGCAGCTGATCGTCTACCGGACGCTGCCGATCGCGGCGGCCCAGGGCATCTTCGTCTCCGGGCTCGTGCTGCTCCTGCTCCTGTCGGCGAAGCTCCTCGGCGAGCGCACGTCGGGGCGCGAGCGGTACGCGGTCGGCGCGATCCTCGCCGCGCTCCTGATGGTCGTGCTCTCCCTGAAGGAGGGCACGGACACGGTGGGCCGCGACGCGCCCGCGCCGCTCGTCCTCACGGTCTGCCTGCCGTCGCTCGCGGCCGGTCTGTGGCTGTACGCGTCGGCGGAGCGCCGCACGCGCAGCAAGCACCGCCAGCCGACGACGGGCGTGGAGTACGGCGTCGCCGTGGGCCTGCTCTACGGCGTCAGCTCGCTGGCCATCAAGGGCGTGTCCAGCCATCTGACGTCGGACGGCCTGGGTGGCGCCCTGCTCGACCTGCTGCGCTCCCCGTACCCCTATCTGCTGCTCTTCACCGGCGCGTTCGGCCTGATCATGTCGCAGGCGGCGCTCCAGAAGTGCCGGGCCTCACTGATCGTCCCGGTGTGCACGACGGTGACGTCCCTGTTCACCGCCGTGCTCGGGACGCTCGCGTTCGGTGAGGCACTGCCCCACGACCCGGTGCGGCTCACGCTGCGGGTCGCGGGGACGGTGCTCGCGGTGGCGGTGCTCCTGGTGATGCCCAAGCACGACCCCGCACCCGCCCTGCCCGCCGAACCGAATCTGCCACCCAAGGAGTTGATGCCCTGATGAACCCCGACGACCCGCTGCTGAAGATCCTCGCCTGCCCCCTGGACAAGGGGCCGCTGGTCCTCCTGCCCCCGGAGGCCGCCCTGCCCGCCGACCCGGCGCCCCTGCCCGAACAGGCCCTCTACAACCCGCGTCTGCACCGCCGCTACCCGATCGTGGACGGCATCCCGCAGCTCCTGCCGTCCTCCGGTGAACAGGTCACGGAGGACGAGCACGAGCGCCTGCTCAAGCTGATCTCGCCGTGACGCCCGCCGCGCGCAAGACCCTCGCCGCCCGCGTCGCGCCCCGGCTCCCCACCCGCGCGGTGGCCGCCGTGGCCCGCCTCGTCTATCCGCGCTTCGAGCCCGAACTGGCCCGCCTCGGCGAGCTGTGCCCGCCCGACTGCGGCACCGCCGTGGACGTCGGCGGCTGGTACGGACCCTGGTCGCGCCGTCTGGCCCGGCGGGCCCGGCGCGTCGTGACCGTGGAGCCGGTGCCGCATCTGGCGCGGCTGCTCGCGGCGGCCACGCCCGGCAACGTCCGGGTGATCCAGGCGGCGGCGGGCGAGGAGGCAGGCACGGCCCGGCTCTGGCTGCCCGAGGACGACCGGGGCGACCGCGGGGTGTCCTCGCTGGTGCGCAGGGACGGCGTGCACGGCACCGCGCTCGACGTGCCGTGCCTGACGCTCGACGGCCTCGGCCTGCACGACGTGCACTTCATCAAGATCGACGTGGACGGCCACGAACTGCCCGTCCTGCGCGGCGCCCGCGAACTCCTCGACCGGGACCGCCCGACGCTCTTCGTCGAGCTGGAGGCCCGCATCCAGCCCATCGCCCCGGTCGTCGACCACCTCGCGCACGCGCACGGCTACCGGGGCTGGGTCCTGCCGGACGACGTCTGGCTGCCCCTGGACGCCTTCGACCTGGAGGCGCACCAGCGCGCCACCTCGTACGTCGTGACGCAGGGCCTGGTGCGGCGCGCGCTGACGCCGCGGCGGCCGCGGTATGTGAACTCGGTGCTCTTCCTGCCCGACGGGCGGCGTCCGGCCGGGCGGGCCGTGCGGGACCATGGGGCGTATGTCCGCTAGCTCCGCCGGGTCCGGTCCGGGTTCCTCACGTCCGCCCGGCCAGCCCTCGGGTCCGTTCACGCCGCTCGACTTCCAGCTGGTCCTGCTGCGCCGCATGGCCGACCACAATCCGGACCTCGTCGAGGACGCCCGGCACACCCTGGGCGTGTCCATCGCCGACATGCGCGAGGCCAACCGCCGCTGGCAGGCGATGCTGCACGCGCGCAAGGGCCGCGCGGCGGTCTCCCGGTACCGCTCGGTCCTCGGCCCACCCGAGGCGACGATCCCCCGGAAGATCGGCGACCTCGAGTGCGAGGCACTCCTGTGGCCGGTGCCGCTCTGGCCCGACCTGCGCTTCGAGGTGCTGCTCGGGCCGAACGCGGCGGTGTGGAACATGGGGGCACCTCCCATGCTTTCAGAGCTATGGGGGAGGCTGATCCGCGCCCCCGGCGCGCCGGGTCCCGCGCTGCGCACCCTCGGCGACCTCACGCCCTGGTCGTGCACCGTCGACGAGGCCGCCCGTGCGTTCGCGCCCGCACGGCCGATGGAGGGCACGGCGCCGACGCGATGGCGGCTGGCGTTCACCGCGCCGGAGGCGGGTCCGGACGGGGAGCCGGGGGAACGGCGGCGCTGTGTCGCGGAGTTCACGTGGGGGCTGCTGCAGCGCCTTTCGTTCCCGGAGGGGTGAGCCGGGACCGGGCGGGTCGGCTACTGGGCGTGCTTGAGGATCACTTCCGTGACCCGGGGCAGCGAGTCCGGGTGGAAGCGGAGGAAGAGGTTGGGCTCGACGAGTTCGAGCTCCATGACGCGCGGACCGCCCCCGTCGCCCTCGCCGTCCCCGTCCACGAGGTCCACGCGTGCGTACAGCAGCTCGGGCGAGCCGGGTATCGCCGCCAACGCCCGCTCGACGACGTCGAGTTCGGCGTCGGTGGAGCGCCAGGGCCGCGGGTCGGGGTGGGACACCTTGTCGGCGTCGTACGCGGTGCCGGGGGCAAGGACCGCGCCCTTCCGTATGGCGTGCAGGAACTGGCCGCCGACGAAGACGAGGGCGCGCTCGCCGGTGACGTCGATCTGCCGCATGTAGGGCTGCACCATGGCGGTGAGGCCCTCCTCGTGCAGGCGGGCGAGGTGCGCGCGGGCGGCTTCCCGCTCGTGCGCGCCGTATCTGGCCGCGTACCGCGCCCCGGCCCCTGACGTGGGCTTGACGACGAACTCCCCGTCGGCAGGCGGGAGTTCGTCGCCGTCCCCGGGCGCGCGGTAGGCCGTCCGGACGGTGGGCACACCGGCGGCGGCCAGCTCGCCCAAGTACCGCTTGTCGGTGTTCCACCGCACGACGTCCGCGGGGTTGGCGAGACGGGTGAGCCGGGCGCACCGGTCGGCCCACGCCACGTACTCCTCGGCGCGCCAGGTGTAGTCCCACGTGGAGCGGATCATCGCGAGGTCGAATCCGGCCCAGTCGGCCTCCGGGTCGTCCCAGCCGACGATCCGGACCTCGGCACCCGCATCCGCGAGGGCCCGCGCGAGGACCGGCAGGTCGCGGTCGTGCTCGGGCTGCGGACGGCGGGTGACGAGCGCGATGCGGGGGCCTGGCACGAGGACTCCTTCTTCGTACGCGCGTCGCACGCGCTGTTCGTACGCGGTCACAGCCCCCGCAGGCTAACAACCCGGCACCACCCGCCCCCGGGGCCCCTCAGAGGACGAAGACCGCGCACACCCCGAGCACCCTCGTGACCTTGGCCATGTGCCGTCGCCCCATGCGCGTCATACGTGTGCCCCTCCGCCATGCGGGCCGCTCCGACGCGGCCCAATCACGGGGCGGACCAAGGGAGTTCGTATGATGCGCCCATGGCAAGCACGGGGGAACTGGTCGCCGGACGCTACCGCATCGAGACGCGGCTCGGCCGCGGCGGCATGGGCACCGTGTGGCGCGCGCGGGACGAACTCCTCGGGCGGGCCGTCGCGGTCAAGGAACTGCACGTCGACGACGCGCTGACCCCCGAGGACGCGCAGCGCCAGCAGGAGCGGACGCTGCACGAGGCCCGGTCGGTGGCGCAGGTGAAGCACCCGGGCATCCTCGTCCTGCACGACGTCGTGCGGTACGAGGAGCGCCCCTGGCTGGTGATGGAGCTGGTCGACGGCTGGTCGCTCGCCGACCGGGTGGCGGTCGAGGGGCCGCTCTCGCCCGCGGAGGCGGGCCGGGTGGCGCTCGCGCTCATCGGCGCGCTGCGGGCCGCGCACACGGCCGGGGTGCTGCACCGCGACCTGAAGCCCGCGAACGTGCTCCTGGAGGCGGAGACCGGCCGCGTCGTCCTGTCCGACTTCGGCATCGCGCAAGTCGCGGGGCAGACGCGGCTGACGCAGACCGGGGCGTTCGTGGGCTCCCCCGAGTACACCGCGCCGGAGCGGATGTCGGGTGAGCGGTCCGGCCCCGCGTCCGACCTCTGGTCGCTCGGGGTGCTGCTGTGCGCGGCCGTCGCGGGCGAGTCCCCCTTCCACCGGGACTCCGTGGCCGGGGTGCTGCACGCGGTGGTCCTGGACGAGATCACCCTCCCCGACGCCCTCGGCCCCCTCCTCCCGGTGGCCCAGGGCCTCCTGGAACGCGACCCGGCCCAACGCCTCACCACGACAACAGCGGAACAGGCCCTCCGGGCGGCCTTGAACGACCCGGCACCGCAGCCAGCCGCGCCTGTGGACACCCGATCCAGCCCGCCCGCGAGCACGCCCGGCGCCCCCACCCCGGCCCCGGCGCAGCGCACCAAGATCGAGACGCCCACCACACCGACCCGCTCCCGCACGGCCATAGCCCTGGCCACAGCGGCCGCCGTCCTGGCGACGGGCGGCATAGCCACGGCAGCCTGGCTGCTGACGTCGAACGGGGACGACTCGGGCGACCGAGCCAAGCGGACGGCCGAGGCCGCGGACGAGAAGCCCCTGACGCCACCCGAGGACACTCCCCCGGCGACACCCCCGGCCGAGGAGCCGAGCAAGCCCCCCGCCCCGTCCACGAAGAAGCCCCCCGCGGGCTACCGCACGGTCACCGACCGAGCCGGCTTCACCCTCACCGTCCCCGACGGCTTCACCCGCTCCCCCGAACCACCCCGCGTCTACTACTACTCCGCCGCCAAGAGATTCCGCATCGGCGTCCACCCCCAGCCCAAGACCCCCGACGGCCCCTACGCGGTGATGCGCAAGGCCCACCTCAAGGGCCCGTCGAACTACCCCGGCTACCGCACCGGCTCCGTCACCCGCACCACCCACAACGGCCGCCCCGCCGCCCTGTGGACGTTCACCTGGAACGGCACCGCCGACGACGGCGGCCCCCGCGTGACGTACGACCTGAGCTGGAACGAGAACGGCAAGATGCACGACGTGTGGGTCTCGGCGCCCGCGCGGAACCGCGCACTGGGCAAGCAGTACTTCGACCGGGCGCTCGCCTCCTTCAAACCGGCCTACTGACGCTCTATCTGACGCCCCGTCGGACGCTCGGCCCGAGGCCCCACGCGGGCATCCGTCCGACGCCCCATGCGAACAAGGGAGCAGTTGTTCCCTGGAACAGGTGATCGTCGCCGCAGGGATTGCGTGCGGCACGCGTGATTGACGATGCTTACGGTGCGCAAGCGACGGGCTGCAGACCGTAGTTGGCGCGGTCCCATTCGTACACGCACCACCATGTCCCAAGGAGAAGCGCCACCATGAACCTGCTCACCGACATCCTCGCCGGCGTCGTCCACTTCGTCGGCTGGCTGGTCTGACGGCCGCGTAGCCGTCAGCGGTAACGAGCCGCGGTGCCGCCTCCCCTCGTCCCACGGGGAGGCGGCGCCTTCATGTATGCCGACGCCCACGCGAACGACAAGGACGAGGCAGACGGTGCGGGGACGGTAGGGGTTGAAGTCGGAGTGGATCCGGATGAAGAGTACGAAGTGAGTCGCCGTGCACACACCGAGGAGTACGACCGTGGATTCCGAGCCCCTCTTCCCCGCCCTGACCACGCCGGGTCCCGCCCCCGCCGTGACCTTCGGCGACCGCGCCCTCACCTACGCCGACCTGGCCTCGGCGACGACCGCCCTCGCCGCCCGCCTCACCGCGGCGGGCGCGACGCGCGTGGCCGTCTGGGCCACGCCCACCCTGGAGACGGCGGTTGCCGTGGTGGCGGCGCTGCGGGCCGGGGTGCCCGCGGTGCCGCTGAACCCGAAGTCGGGGGCGGCGGAGCTGGGGCACATCGTGGCGGACAGCGAGCCGTCGCTGGTGCTGGCGGGAGCCGGGGACGAGCTGCCCGAGGCGCTGGTGGGGCTGGGGCGGGTGGATGTGGAGGCCGAGGTGGCCGCGGCGGGCTCGGCGGGTGTGGGCGGCGCGGGCTCGACGGGTGCCGACGGCGCGGACGCCATCGGCTCGGCTGACGCGGACGCCGCAGACGCCTCCCCGTACACCGCCCTGGACCCCTCCTCCCCCGCCCTCATCGTCTACACCTCCGGCACCACCGGCCCCCCGAAGGGCGCCGTCCTCTCCCGCCGCGCGATCTCCTCCACCCTCGACGCCCTGGAGGACGCCTGGCAGTGGACCGACGCCGACGTCCTCGTGCACGGCCTGCCCCTCTTCCACGTGCACGGCCTGATCCTCGGCATCCTCGGCCCGCTGCGGCGCGGCGGCTCCGTGCGGCACCTGGGCAGGTTCAGTACCGAGGGCGTGGCCCGGGAGCTGGCCACCGGCGGGACCATGCTGTTCGGGGTGCCGACGATGTACCACCGGATCGCCGAGGCGCTGCCCGACGAGCCCGAGCTCGTGAAGGCCCTGTCCGGGGCGCGGCTCCTGGTCTCGGGCTCGGCGGCACTGCCCGTCCACGACCACGAGCGGATCGCGTCCGCGACGGGGCGGCGGGTCGTCGAGCGGTACGGCATGACGGAGACGCTCATGAACACCAGCGTCCGCGCGGACGGCGAACCGCGCGCGGGCACCGTCGGCGTACCGCTCCCCGGCGTCGAACTCCGCCTCGTCGACGAGGCCGACACCGAGATCCCGCAGGGCGCCGGGCCCGAGGCGGTCGGCGAGATCCAGGTCCGTGGCCCGAACCTCTTCACCTCCTACCTCAACCGGCCCGACGCGACGGAGGCCGCCTTCGCCTCCGGCGGGTGGTTCCGCACCGGGGACATGGCCGTGCGGGACG
This sequence comes from Streptomyces sp. NPDC127108, assembly GCF_042677545.1. NCBI lineage: Bacteria > Bacillati > Actinomycetota > Actinomycetes > Kitasatosporales > Streptomycetaceae > Streptomyces > Streptomyces sp. NPDC127108. The sequence continues at coordinate 31,738 of NZ_JBHXTE010000027.1, forward strand.
CCGACGGGTACGTCCGCATCGTCGGGCGCAAGGCGACTGACCTCATCAAGAGCGGGGGCTACAAGATCGGGGCCGGTGAGATCGAGAACGCGCTCCTCGAACACCCCGGCGTCCGTGAGGCCGCCGTCACCGGTGAGCCGGACCCCGACCTCGGCGAACGCGTCGTCGCCTGGATCGCCCCCACCGACCCCGCCCTCCCCCCGACCCTCGACGCCCTCGCGGCCCACGTCGCCTCCCGCCTCGCCCCCCACAAGCGGCCCCGGGTCCTGCACCTCGTGGACGCGCTGCCGCGCAACGACATGGGGAAGATCTTGAAGCGGGCGCTGGGGAAGGGCTGAGGCGGGGGCCCTGCCGGGGGCTCCCCAATCCCACCCCCTTCCCGAAACTGGGGCTCCGCCCCAGACCCCGCTCCTCAAACTCCCCCAAGCTCTTAAGGAGCAGGGGGGACCCCCATGAGGGGCTGGAACTTACCGGCACATTTTCTAGCCCGTCCGGCGTTTGAGGACGAGGCGCGGAGCGCCGATCAGGGGGGTCCAGGGGGCGCAGCCCCCGGTTTCGGAGAAGGGGTGGGACTGGGGCGCCCCGCGAGGGTTACCGCACCCCCACCCCCCGCAGGATCTCCTGGGAGACCGACCCGCCACGGTCGTCCCGTACGGACGCCCGGAAGGAGATGGCCTCCGCGCCGCCGGGGATCCTCAGCCTGCCGGTCCAGGCGGCGGAGCGGCCGGAGCGGTCGAGGTGGACGTCGCGCCAGGACTTGCCGTCGTCGTAGGAGACCGACAGGGCCGCGGCTCCGATGCGGCCCGTGCCAACGGCGTCGCGGACGTACTCGGCGGAGAGGCCGACCGGCACGGTCCGACCGCCGCGGACGTCGCCGGAGAGGTCCGTGGGGACGTCGAAGCCCAGGTTGAGGAGGGGGAGGAACGTCTTGCGGTCGTCGGGGGTGCGGGCGGAGCGGAAGGTCCACTCGGAGTGGGCCTTGGTGGCGAGGCGCCAGCGGGCGGGGTCGAGGGTGGTGTCGGTGACGAGTTTGTAGGGGCGTTCGTCGGGGGCGGCGCCGGTGACGTAGACGCCGGAGCTGGTGCGGCGGTCGACCAGCTCGCCGTCGGCGTAGATCGCGGTGGCCTGGGTCAGGGAGTCGTCGTTCCAGACGTCGCCGAAGCCGGTGTGGTCGGGTCCGGAGTCACCCCAGCCGGGTGCGTTGAATTCGAGGTTGTCGCCGCTGCGCTGCTGCCCCCAGCCGAGCCCGGTGCCGAGCCAGGGATGCCAGACGGGCTTGAACCAGTCGAGGGGGGTGCGCTTGCCGGGCCGGTAGTCGACGAGGCCGCTGCGCTGTTCGACGGCGTCGGGGCCGTAGTGCAGGGACTCGTGCCAGTGGCGGCCCTTGCCGGCGGCCACGTAGTCGGTGCGGGTGGCGGGGTAGGAGATCCGCTCGGGGAAGCCGAGGCCGATCTCGAAGGTGTCGGTGAGGGAGTAGCGGAACTCGCCGCCGGGTTCGGTGCGGCGGGTCGGGGCGTGGAACTTGGTGGGGACGACGGCGAGTTCACGGGCAGGCGGGGCGTACGTCAGGTCGCGGGACGGGATCGCGCCCGTGTGGCCGTCCTCCAGGTCGTAGACGTATGGCGGGTAGGGGGTGGCCTCGGTCTCGACCGACCGGCCGCGCCGGGCCGCGTCCCGCAGGCGTGCCCCGTCCGCCGCGTTCACGGTGGCGATCCGCAGCGGCCGGTCCGCGTTGTCGTCCGTGCCGAACCAGGCGTTCAGGCGGCCCGGCACGCCGTCCGTCACGAACAGCGCCTTCGCGCCCGCGTCCTGCGCGGCCTGCGCGAGCCGCGAGGGGGTCGGTTGCCCGGTCGCGCCCGTGCGGGTGACCACAACGGCCTTGCCCCGTACGTCCTTTCCTTCGTACGCGGCCGGGGAGCCGTCGCCCGCGTCCACGAGCTTCAGCCGGGAGCGGCCCTCGCCGAGGGTGGAGCCGGGCTGGGCGACGGCCTCGCCGATGCCCTCGACGTCGAGGAGCGGCTTGCCGAGGCGCCACACGGTGCGGTACTCGAAGCGGCCTTCGGCGACCTTCGGCGTCGGCGCCGCGAACACGCTGTCGTACTTCACGGGCACCTGCACGGCACCCTGGTAGGCGGAGCCGTTCGCGGTGCGGTCGTACTCCATGACGAGTTGGCGGGTCTCCGCGCTGCGCGGCACCTTCGCCGTGATCTCGCGCAACGCGCGTGCGTCCAGGGTCACTTCGCGGTCGCGGTCCAGGGTGATCTCGGGGGCCGCCAGGAAGCCGATGCCGAGGGAGTCCTTGCCGTGGGCGCCGCGCACGTCGAGGAACGAGGACAGGGCGTACGCCCCGGGCTTGAGGCGCAGCTTCAGCTCGCCGGACCCGCCGACCGCCGCCGGGTAGGGGTCGGTGTTCTTCGTCAGCGGCTGGACGACCAGGTCGGCGGGGGTCGCGGCGCCGTCGCGGTCCTTGACCTTGACGGTGAGCGTGTACCGCTCCTCCTCCTTGACCAGGCCGAACGCCGTCCGCGCGACCTCCTTGCCGCCCGCGCTCGCGACCACCGCGCCGCTGGTGGAGCCGACGGGGGCCGCCGCGCCGTCGCCGGTCACGGTCGTCGACGCGGTGCCGTGCGCGGGGACGGTGAGCCTGGTGTCGGCGAGGGTGGCCACACCGTCGGCCGCCCCCCGGGCCGCGAGCGTCAACTCCACGGGCTCGGCGGAGGAGTTGGTGTAGGTCAGCGTCCTCGTCACCGGCTTGTTCCCGGCGTACGGCCAGCGGTAGAAGCCGAAGTCGGCGCCGCCCGTCGCGGTGACCTTCGCCTCGATCGCCGAGGGCACGTCGACGCGGCCCGCGCCCAGCTCGTACACGGACGCGTCGAGGCCGTGGGACGTGGACATCAGGGCGTCCTTGAGCCGCTGTCCGCTCCAGTCGGGATGGCGCTCGGCGAGCAGCGCGGCGACGCCCGCGATGTGCGGGGTCGCCATCGACGTACCGCTCATGGAGGTGTAGTAGCCCTGCCCGGAGGTGAGTTGGGAGCGGGCGGCGAGGATGTCGACGCCGGGGGCGGACAGGTCGGGCTTGAGGGCGTTGTCGCCGGAGCGGGGGCCCTGGCTGGTGAAGTACGCGGCCTTGTCGGCGGAGTCGACGGCGCCGACGGTCAGCGCGGAGTCGGCCGCGCCGGGCGAGCCGATCGACGAGGGCGCGCCGGTGTTGCCCGCCGCGACGACGAAGAGCGCACCGGTGTCCTTGGAGAGCGTGTTGACGGCGGCGGCCATCGGGTCGGTGCCGTCGCTGGGCTCCCGCGAACCGAGGCTCATGGAAACGATCTTGGCGTCGACGTCCTTCGCGGCCCACTCCATGCCCGCGATGATCTCCGACTCGCTGCCGAAGCCCTCGTCGCTGAGGACCTTGCCGACGGCGAGGTCCGCGCCCGGCGCGACCCCCTTCTCCTTGCCGTCGGACGCGGCGCCGCTGCCGCCGACCGTGGACGTGACGTGGGTGCCGTGGCCGCCCCGGTCGGCGACCTCCTGGCCCGGGATGAAGCTCTTCGTGGGGCCGACGCGGTCCTTCAGGTCGGGGTGCGTGAGGTCGGCGCCGGTGTCGAGGACGGCGACCTTCACGCCCTTGCCGGTGAGCCCGGCCTCCCAGGCCTTCGGCGTGCCGATCTGGGCGTTGCTCTCGGCCAGGTCGGCCTCGACCCGGCCGTCGAGCCAGATCTTCGCGATGCCGCCGCCGAAGCGGCGCCCGCTCCCCCGTGCCTCCTCGCCGTCCCCGGCGGTGACGGCCCGCCAGAAGGCCGTGCCCTTGGCCGCCTTGAGCGCGGTCGCCCGTGCGCTCGGCAGCGAGCGGACCTTGTTGGCGCCGCGCGGGGTGCGTGCGTCCGCCGCCGTACGGGACTTGTCGTACGTGACGATCAGCGGTGTCGTCGCCTTGGCGCCGCTCCGGCCGCCGCCCTGCCGCAGCAGCTCCGTCACGTCGAACAGGCGCTCGTCGAGGACGCCCGCGCGCAGGTAGGGGCGCGCCTCGTCCGGTACGACGGTGATGCGGCCGTCGGCCACGGAGGTGCGGACGGCGCCGCTCGCTCCGCGCGGACGCTCCACCGTGACGGTCTGCTTGCCGCGGCCGAGCGGGGTGACGGTGACCTCGTCGCCGGTGATGAGGGTGACGGTCCTCGGCGCGGTGGCGGACTTGGCTCCCGCGCCCGGCCGTTGGGCCTTGCCCGGGGCGGTCCCGGCCGCCGCCGGGGTGGCGGTCGCGGTCAGGGAGGCGGGGAGCAGGGTCAGGGCGAGCCCCGCGGACAGGAACCCGAGCCGGGCTCCGCGGGCCCTTCGGCCGTCGGGGGCATTTCCTCTTCGTCGTCCTGGGGCGCTTCGGGGTCTCGGCATCAACGCGACCTCTCTTCGTCGGCTCCGGGTGGGGGGTGGTTCCCGGGTGCTGCGATGAAGTGTCAGGCGCGTGATGTTGCGGGAGAGTTGCCGGGCCCTGGCGGGAAGCTGCCAGGGCGGCTTCCCGCCAGGTCGGCCGTTCGGCAAGAATGTCGGCGAGCGACACGGGTCTTCAACGGGGGGCGGACATGGACGGTCTGGTGCAGTTCACGACGGACGGCGGCGCGCACGTGGTGCTCGCCGACGTCGACGACGACGGGTCGGGCGCCCGCCTGGTGTCGCGCGGCGACGGACCCGCCCTGGCCGCCCGCACCTTCGAGGCCTCCCTGGGCCCGGTGCGCACCGCCGCCGAGTCGGCCCTGCGGGTGTTCCGCGACGGCGAACTCGCGCCGGACTCCGTGGAGATCGAGTTCGGCGTACGGATGACGGCGGAAGCGGGGGCGGTCATCGTGAAGGGCTCCGGGGAGGGGCATCTGCTGGTGCGGCTCTCGTGGTCGCCGGATCGGGGTCCCGGGCGGGGCGGCGAGGCGGAAGCGGTCGCCGGAGCCTCGGGGGCGGGTGATCCCGGGAACGCGGGCCACCCCGGGAACGCGGGCCACCCCGGGAACGCGGGCCACCCCGGGAACGCGGGCCACCCGGGGAACGCGGGCGCCCCCGGGCACTTGGGGCACGCGGCCTCGAACGGAGAGCCCGCGCCCGCCTCATGAGCAGTACGGCCTGGCACGCCCGGGTGCAGTGCGGACGCGAGACCGGCGCCGGGTTCCTCGTGTCGGAGCGGCACGTGCTGACCTGCGCGCACGTCGTGCGGGACAGCGCTGCCGCCGGGGTCGCGGTCTCCTTCCCGCACCGCAGGGAACTCGGCGCGGTACCGGCCGTCGTCGGCGCGCACGGCGGCTGGAGCGGCCACGACGACCACTCCGGCGACCTCGCCGTCCTCGAACTCGACCGGGCCGTGCCGATCCCGCCCGCGGGGTTCGCCGCCCCCGACGACGCCTACCTGGAGCCCCGGCCGCGCCTCGTCGCGTACGGCTTCCCGCGCGGGTACGCCGAGGGCACCATCGCCGAGTACCGCGCCACCGCCGCCCAGCTGATCGCCGACGAGTGGGTCCAGTTGGAGGCCTGGAGCGCGCACGGCCAGCCGCTCGCTCCCGGCTTCAGCGGCGCCGCGGTGACCCTCGCCGACAGCGGGCTCGTCGTCGGCATGGTGTCGGCGGTGGCCGGCGCGGCCGGGGTGCGCAACGGGCGGATGCTGCCCGCTCCGGTCATGGCCCGCTACTGGCCGCGCCTCGCCGAGCTGATCCCGGTGCCCGGCCGGGGCCGCTCGGCGCGGCACCGCCTGCGCGCCCTGGTGGAGGACGCCGAGAAGGCGGGCCCTGCGGTGGGGCGTTCGGCCGCGTGGGCGCCGGAGCGGCTCTACCTCGACGCGGTCGGGCCGCTGGGGCCGCCGGTGCCGCCGGGCGGCTTCGCGTCGCTGTGGTCGGCGGCCTGGTACGTGCTCTCGGAGGTGGACGTGCCGGGGGCGGTGGAGCGGTTCGCGGACCGGCTCGCGGGACTCTCGGAGGTGCGGGGCGGGGGCGCGGGGGAGTTAGGGCACAGGTCCGGGTCGGGGCGCGCCTGGGACGTACCGCGGGGGCGCGACGTGCCCTGGGACGTACCGCGGGCGCGCGACGTGCGGGACGGTCCTCGCGTACGGGACGGGAGGGACGCCCCCGAGGCGCCGGAAGCCGCGGCTTCGCCGGGGACCCCGTCGGCGTCGCGCGCGGCCGGGCGCGAGCCCTCCCCCTGGTCCCCCATCCTCGTCGAACTCGCCCGCAGCGGCGCCGGTGGCGACCAGGTCCTGGTCGAGGTGTCCGCGTGCCGCGACGGGCACCGGCACCCGGTGGGTTCGCGGACGCTCGCCAGGAGCCAGGTGCGGCCGTACGTCCAGGAGCGCATCGACGAGGCCTTCGGGCAACTCGCGCCGGACGCCGAGGAGTTGATTGCCTTCGTACTGCCCCGGGAGTGGCTGAACGAGCCCGTGGCCCACTGGGAGCGCAGCGTCGACGACCCGACCCCGCTCGGCTGCTCGTACCCCCTGGTCGTCACCGACCGGGCGCGCCGCGCGGGCGGCCTGCGACACCAGCTGGCCCGCGCCTGGGAGCGGCTCGACGGCAAGCCCACGACGGTCGTGCACCGCGTCGAGTGCGTCACCGGGGAACAGCCGAACAAGCTGCGCTTCCGACTGCGCAGCGGCGAGGCGGACCTCGCTGGCTTCGCGGCCCCACCCCGTGCCCCGCGCCTGAAGCGGCACTTCGAGGTGTCCCTGAACGCACCCGCGCCGGTGCTGCTGTGGCCGCGGGCGGGGTGCGAGCACGACGCCGGGGGGACCGAGGGCGCGGGCGGGGCCGGGCGGCACGAATGCGGGGGTGTCGGCGGGGCCGGGGGCCGCGACGGCGGGGGCGCCGAAGACACTCGCGGCGCCGGACCCGCCCCACGCGCCGAAGACACCGGGGCCACCCCCTGCGCACGCACCGAAGACACCGCGGCCACCCCCTGCCCACCGCCCACCACCTGTTCCGGATCCGTCTTCCTCGACCAGCTCGCCGCCCATCTGACCCGGCTGCCGCCCGCCGAACTCCCGCGTCACGTCCTGGCGTTGCGCGAGAGCGCGGACGCCGCCGACGAGCCCGAGCTGCACTGGGCCCGGGACATCCAGCTCCTGTGGGACGACCCGCGCTGCTTCCCGGACGCGGCGGCCGCCCCGCTGCGCTCCCCCGTCACCTGACCCGCCCGCACCGAGGAAAGAGTCCGCATGTCCCTGTGGCCCGTCTACACCGGCACGAACGAGCCGCACGACGGCATCACGCGGCTGCCCCCGCCGCCGCCGTGGCGCGCCTTCGACGGCGGCCCCGTCCTGGACGCCCCGCGCGCGGACCGCGCCGCGACGTCCCCGGACCGCGCGCACCGCGCCCGCACCTACCGCGCGACCGACGAGTGCGTCCAACTCGTCAACGCCGCCCTCTACCTGCGCCGCCCGCTGCTCGTCACGGGGCCTCCCGGCAGCGGCAAGTCGAGCCTCGCGTACGCGGTGGCGCGCGAGCTGGGCCTCGGCCCGGTCCTCCGCTGGAACATCACGAGCCGCAGCACGCTGCACGACGGCCTGTACCAGTACGACCCGCTGTCCCGCCTGTACGCGGCGGGCCGCGCCGCCGCCGACAGCGCCCCGAACGCCGGGACCCGCGCCGACAACGACACCGACACCGCCCCCAGCACCGGCACGGGCATCCGCACCGGCACCGCAGGCACCGGCCCCACAGCGGGCGCCGCCCCCGTCACACCACCGTCCCAGGACCGCACCGGCATCGAGGACCACCTCCGCCTCGGCCCGCTCGGCACCGCCCTGCTCCCCTACGCCCACCCCCGCGCCCTGCTCATCGACGAGATCGACAAGAGCGACCTGGACCTGCCGAACGACCTCCTGAACGTCCTGGAGGAGGGCCAGTACGAGATCCCGGAGCTGGCGCGCGTCGCCCGGCACACGCCGACCGCCTCGCTGCCCGCCGACGGCTCGGACGATCCGGTCACCGTGGTGAAGGGCCGGGTGCGCTGCCGCGCGTTCCCGTTCGTGGTGCTCACCAGCAACGGCGAGCGCGAGTTCCCGCCCGCCTTCCTGCGCCGCTGCGTCACCCTGCGCCTGCGCCGCCCGCACGGCGAGCACCTGGAGGAGATCGTCCGCGCCCACCTGGGCGAACCCGACGCCCACGCCCGGGAGTTGATCGACCGGTTCGTGGCCCGGGGCAGCGGCGGCGAGCTGGCCACCGACCAGCTCCTCAACGCCATCTACCTCACCGGCGCCGCCGGTCTCGAGGCCTCCTCGCGCGACGATCTCGCGCGGCTGCTCATGCCGTACCTGAGCGAGGGCGCGGAGCACGCGCCGGACCAGGGCTCCGATGCGGGCTTCTGAGCCGGGCGGGGGCAAGAGCACGGGCGGGGGCGCCCCGGGAGCCGAGGACGCCCCCGCCGCCACCCGTGCCCACGTCCCCACCCCCGCCCGTGCCTCCGCCGTCGCCGGGCTCGCCGCCGTCCTCACCGGCGCGGCGGGCGGCGGCGAGGGACCGTCCGCCGCCGAACTCGCCGAACTCCTCTGGCTCGCCCGGCATCTGCCGCCGCCCCCCGAGCCCGAGGGGCCGGGCGGAGCGGCGCACGGCGGCACGGCGTCGCGGCCGTCGACGCACGGCACCCCGGGCCCGGGCGGCCGCCGCGCGACGGCCCCCGCCGCCCCAGCCCGGCCACCCGCCACGGATCCAGCCGACCCGACGGCCCCCGACGGCTCGGCGGGCCCGGCCACCCCGGACCCCGCCGCGTCACCACGCCCCGGCCGCACTCCCCCGGCCTCGGCCCCCACCCCGCCCGCCGACTCCCGCGTCCCTCTGCACCTCCCCGCAGGAGGCCGCCGCCAGGACACCCCCGGGGACGCCACGACGGAACCCGGCTCGGGCTCGACTCCCGCCACCAGCACGGCAGTCGACGGCGCCGTCATCCACGTACCCGTACCGCCGATGATCGCCCACCCGCTGGCCCTCCAGCGCGCCCTGCGTCCGCTCGGGCGGCGCGTGCCCGCGCCCGTCGGGCAGGTCCTCGACGAGGAGGCGACCGCGCACCGCATCGCGGCGCTCGGCGCGCGGCCGCGCGGCTGGCTGCCGGTGCTCCGCCCGGCGGAGGAGCGCTGGCTGCGGCTCTGTCTGGTGTACGACGACGGGCCGACGATGCCCGTGTGGCGACCGCTGGTGCGCGAACTGCACGCCGCCCTCGTGCAGTCGGGGCTCTTCCGCACGGTCGAGCTGCACCGGGCGGCGCCCGACGGCACGGTTCCGGCCCGCGCGGCCGCCGCGCCCGCCGCGGGCCGTACCGTCGTCCTCCTGGTCAGCGACTGCATGGGCCCGCAGTGGCGCGACGGCGGGGCCGGGCGCCGCTGGTACCGGACGCTGCGCCACTGGGCGTCACGGCTTCCGCTGGCCGTGCTCCAGCCGCTGCCCGAACGCCTCTGGTCCACGACCGCGCTGCCCGCGACACCGGGCCTGCTCGCCGCGCCGCACGCCGCCGCCCCCGCCGCGACGTACGCCTTCGAGCCCTTCGACCCCGACGCCGCCGAGCCGTCCACCCTCCCCCCGGACGCCCTGCCCGTGCCTGTCCTCGACGCGTCCCCGCGGTGGCTGGCGAACTGGTCGTCGCTCGTCGCCGACGCGGGCGGACGCCGGCTGCCGGGCTCCGTGGGGTGGCTCGCGCCACGCCCGGCCGAGGCGCTCGCCCACGACGGCGTGGAGCGCGCGGACGTCACGCTCCTCTCCCCCCAGGACCTCGTCCTGCGCTTCCGCTCCACCGCGTCGCCCGAGGCGTTCCGCCTGGCCGGGCATCTGGCGGTGGGCGAGCCGCACCTGCCGGTCATGCGGCTCGTCCAGGCGGCGGTGGAGCGGCACCCCCGGGCCCAGCACCTGGCGGAGGTCATCCTCAGCGGCATGCTCACGGGCACACCCGACGGGCCCCCGGGGTCGTACGCGTTCCGGGACGGCGTGCGCGAGGTGCTGCTCGGGACGGTGCCGAGGTCGGCGCGGGGGCGGACACGGCAACTCCTGGCCCGGGTGGGGGCGTTGATCGACGAGCGGGCCGGGGTGGCGCCCGGGGAGCTGCGGGCCGTGGCGCGGGGGGCCGGGGCCGCCTCGACGGCGGTCGAGGGGGAGCCGTTCGCGACGGTGAGCCCGGACAGCGTGCGGCAGTTGACGGGGGCGGCGGGGCAGGAGGAGGACGGGCTTCCCGAGCTGATCGACGGGCGGTACCGGGTGACGGGCCGTTTCGGGCGCGGTCCCGACCTGCTCGCGCAGGACACCTGGCAGGGCGACCGCACCGTGGTCGTGGCGCGCTACCGCGACGCGCCGCCGGAATCGCTCCGGCACTTCGAGCCGCTGCGGCGCGCGCTGACGGGCCTGAACCACCCGAACGTGGCCGCCCTGCGGGGCCACGGCACCCTGCGCGGGACGCCCCACCTGATCCTGGAGCACCACGACGGGGAGACGCTGCACGCCGCGCTCGAACGGCACCGGGACGGACTGCCCTCCCCCACACTCGTCGACGCGGTCCGAGGGCTGGCGGAGGCCGTGCTCGAACTGCACCTGAACGGGATCGCCCACGGCCGGCTCTCGACCCGCTCCGTCGTGCTCACCGCCCATGGCCCTGTCCTCTACCGGTTCGGGCTGATCGCGTACGACGACACGAGCCGCGCGGCCGACCTCCGCGACCTCGGCCGTGTCGTGCACCTCATGCGCACCGGCACCTGGCTGACCCAGCCCGAACAGCTCACGATCCCCCTCAACGACGAGCACGCGCTGCCGGAACGCATGGAGAGCGAACTGTGCCATGCCGTACGTGAGTTGGTCGCCGAGGACGCCGCACGCCAGTCGGGTGGCGCCCAGCAACTCGCCCGTCTCGCCCTGCACGAGGAGCACCCTCGCCACTACGACCTGCTCGGCCCCCTCCGCGTCACGCGCGGCGGCCGTCCGCTGGCCGTCGGCTCTCCCGAGGGGCAGGCCCTGCTCTGCATGCTGCTGCTCCGCGAGGGCGAGGCCGTGCACCGGGACGAGCTGGCGGCCGGGCTGTGGAAACCCCCCGGCCACCCGGACGGCGACCACCGCGTGCGGACGCTCGCGTCCCGTCTGCGCAGCGCCCTCGGCCCGTACTCCGTGGAGCAACGCGGCGACGGATACGCCCTGCCGGTCTCCCCCGAGGACGTCGACGTCATGCGCTGCCGGAGGCTGGCCGCCGACGCCGACGAGGCCCGCGCGGCCGGGCAGTTCACCCGCGCCCGCACACTGATCGAATCCGCCCTGCTGCTGTGGCGCGGCGATCCCCTGCCGGACGTCCCCGGCCCGGCGGCGAAGGACACCCGCGCGCGGCTGCGCCTGCTGCGCACCGCACTGCTCCGCACCCGCGCCGAACTCGACCTGGAGGTCGAGCAGTTCGACCGCGCCGTCACCGGCCTGCGGGCCGCGCTCGACGAGTTCCCCCACGACGCGGACCTCCATCGCCTCCACCTCGTGGCACTCAAGGGCCAGGGCCGCATCGACGAGGCGATCACCACGTACGAGGAGTACCGCACCCTGCGCCTGGCGGAGCTCGGCACCGAACCGCCCGCCGTGCTGCGAGAACTCCGCCAGGAGCTCGGCGGCCTGCGTGCCGCCGAGCGGGCGGCGCGGGAGCCCACCGCCCTCGCCTTCGCCTTCACCACGAGCCCCGGCTGGCAGGCGGACACCCTGCTGAAGCTCAGCCATACCGTCACCCGGCTGCTCACGCAGGGCGGCGCCGCGCCGGAACAGTTCGAGCTGCTTCCCCGCGAGCGCGGCTGGGACGCGGTCGTCTCCGCCGAGGTGCCGCGCGCCGCGCTCCTGGCCACGGTCCTGCGCGAACTGCCGTTCACCGTGGGCGCGTACGCGGGCCTCGGGCTGCTCGTCACCGTCGGGGGCGCCCCGGGCCCGGCAGGACAGCCGGGCACCGGCATCGCCGCCGGGGCCGACGAGGCGGTCGTCGTGCTCCCGGGCGACGTCCACGACGAGCTGTACCGGGAGAGCCCGGCGGACGTGACGCGCTTCGTCCCGGTGCCGGGATCGACCGCCTGGATCTGCCGGGTCGGGGCCGTCACGGCGCGCCCCAGCGGCACGTCGCCCTCCCTGCGGGACACCCTCGCCCAGGCCGACACCGTCGTCCTCGGCTTCGACGGCACCCTCACCCGGCTCTACGCCCCCGGCAAGGCCCGCGAGGCCGCGCTGCGGCTGCTCGCCCTCGTCGTGGAGCGGCGCGACCCCGAGGCGGCGCTCGGCGGTGAGCCGGTGCCCCGCGCCGGGCGAGGCAGCGAGTACGTCCACCCGCTGGACGTCCTGCGCGCCTTCGCCACCGAGCGCCGCCTCGCGGCCGACCTCGCCGACCAACTGGACCGCATCGAGCGGCAGGCCGTGTTCGGTGCGAAGCCCGTGCCGCACGCCGCCGCGCTGGTCCGGCTCCTGACGGACGGCACCGGGGCGGAGCCCGCGACCGGGACCGGGACCGCCGGTGGCACCCGGCCCGGCCCGCGCACCCGCCCCCGCGCCGTGTGCCTGGTCACCGACACCGCCCCGCGCGCCGTGGCGACGTACGTGGCCACCCATGAGCTGGCCATCCGGGCGGACCGCATCCACTGCCGCACCGCCGACCTCACCCGGCTCCTGCCCGACCCGGACGGCCTGCGCCGCGTGCTCGCCCGGCCCGGCGTGACCGCCGACCGCTGCCTGATGATCGGCTCGACCGTCGCGGAGGCGACCGCCGCCCGCTCCCTGGACGTCCCGTTCGTCGGGTACGCCTCCGACGACCGCACCCGGGAGCGCCTGCTCGCCGCCGGGGCCCGGCACACGGTGAGCGCCCTCTCCCTGATCGTCGACGTGGTGGGCCGGGCCTAGGAGCCCGCCCCTGAGCCGCCGTCAGGCCTCGGGTGAGCGCGCGTCGTAGCGCAGGAAGGACCGCCACCGCGCCGTGAGCAGGGCCACGGCGAGCACGCACGCGACGCCACCTCCGACGATCGCCACCCGCGGCGAGACCGCCTGGCCGACCGATCCGGCCAGGAAGTCGCCGAGCCGCGGGCCACCCGCGACGACCACGATGAACACACCCTGCAGCCGCCCGCGCATCGCGTCCGGCGTGGCCGCCTGGAGCATCGTGTTGCGGAACACCATGGAGATCATGTCCGAGCACCCGGCGACGGCGAGGAAGAAGACACCGAGCCACAGGTTCCGGGTGAGGCCGAACACCGCGATGGCCGTGCCCCAGGCCGCCACGGACACCACGATCATGAGCCCGTGGCGGTGCACGCGGCCCTGCCAGCCCGAGAACACCCCGCCGAGCATCGCGCCCACCGCGGGCGCCGCCGCGAGCAGCCCCGCCGTCTTCGCGTCACCGCCGTACCAGACCACCGCGACCGCCGGGAACAGCGACCGGGGATGCGCTAGGACCATCGCGCACAGGTCGGTGAAGAAGGTCATGCGGAGGTTGGGGCGGGTGGCGAGGAAGCGCAGGCCGTCCATGACGGAGGCACGCTGCCGCTTGCCGCCGCCCTCGCCCTCGTCGCCCTCGTCGGCTCCGTCGGCTCCGTCGGCCCCTTCGGCTCCGGGGCGCATCGCGGGCAGCCGCCACATCGCGTACAGCGCCGCCGTGAACGCGACCGCGTCGATGAGGTACGCCGACTGATAGCCCCACAGGCCCACGAGCAGGCCGCCGAGCATCGGTCCCAGCGTGATGCCCGTCGTCATGGTGAGGGAGTTCAGCGCGTTCGCGGCCGGGAGCTGCTCGGGCGGCAGCAGGCGCGGGATCATCGACGCGCGGGCCGGTGCGTTCAGCGCGGCGCACACCGCCTGCAGCGCGACCACGGCGTACAGGAACCACACGTGCTGGTAGTCGAGCAGCGCCCCGCCCGCCAGCGCGATCGACAGGGCGCACAGACCGACCGCCGAGTACAGGCCCACCTTGCGGCGGTCCACGGTGTCGGCGACCGCGCCGCCGTACAGCCCGAAGACCACCAGCGGCACGAGCGTGAAGAGCCCGACCAGGCCGACGGCGAAGGTGGAGCGGGTGATGTCGTACACCTGGAGCGACACGGCGAGCGACGTCATGGCCTGGCCGACCCAGGAGATGGTGTTGCCGACCCAGAGCCGCCGGTAGTCGACAGAGGTGCGCAGCGGGGTCAGGTCGGCGAAGAGGCGCCGCCTGGGGGCGGGGTCGGGGACGGGGTCGGGGACGGGGACATCCGGGACGACGTCGACCGATGTCCGGGACTCGCCCCGCCCGGCTATCGGAGGGTCGTCCTGCTCGGACCGGTCGCCAGGCGCGTCTTCCCCAGATGCTCGTGTCACACGGGATGCTAACCGGCACACCGGCATCCCCCTCAAGGCCTTTTCGGCGCGGACGGCAGGACCGAGGACGGAACCCGCCACGACCAGGACCGAAGCTGTCCTGGACTGCGGCGGCCCGGTTCTGGTGGAGGATCACCCGCCCGGCGGCGCCCCGCCCGGCGCACCCCAGCGCGCGCCCCGCGCCGGGCCCCCGCACGATGCGAGACAGGAACGCCGTCCGGCGGTCCGCACGGTCTGCGCTCTCGGGAGGATCTGCCATGACCGTCAGCCTGGAACAGCTGCGTCGCTGCCATATCGCCGTCGACCTCGGGGCCGCGCGGACCCGCGTGTACGTGAAGGGCGCGGGCCTCGTCGTCGACGAGCCGAGTGCCGCCGCCGTCAACACCCGGACCGGCGCGCTGATCGCGGTGGGCCAGTTCGCGGAGCAGATGACGGGGCGTACGCCCGGATACATCCGCGTCGTACGGCCCGTGTCCGGCGGGACCGTCGTCGACATCGAGATGTGCCAGCGGATGCTGCGGCACCTGCTCGGCGAGAAGCTGCGCCGTACGCTGCGCCGCAAGCCGCGGCTGCGGGCCGCCGCGTGCACCCCGCACGACGCGGACCCCCTCGCCCAGCGGGCGGCGGTCGAGACGATGGTCGGGCTCGGCGCGCGCCGCGTCGAGCTGGTCGACACGCTCATCGCGGCGGCGGTCGGCTGCGGGCTGCCCGTGGAGCGCCCCGAGGCGTCGATGATCCTGGTGTGCGGGGCCGCGACCACGCAGGTGGCCGTGCTCTCCCTCGGCTCGATCGTGACGGCCGAGCGGATCCCCGTCGGCGGTGAGGCCATCGACCACGCGATCGTGCAGCATCTGCGCCACCAGCACGAGTTGATGCTGCCGTCGCAGTCGGTGCGCCCGCTCCAGCTCGCGCTCAGCGGCAACGGGCTGACCCCGCAGGGTCCGGAGTCCACCGAGATCCACGGCAGGGACGTGGCGACGGGCCTGGCCCGCTCGGTGCAGGTGGAGACGGCCGCCGTCCGCGACGCCATCCACACGCCCCTGACCGCGGTCCTCGACGGCATCGGCAAGGTCCTGCGCGACTGCCCCCCGGACCTGGTGGCCGACCTCGCCGACCGCGGGATCATGATGGTCGGCGGCAGCGCGCTGCTCCCCGGCCTCGACCAGATGCTCGTGAACGCGACCGGCATGCCCGTACGCATCGCGGAACGGCCCGACGTGTGCGCGGTGCTCGGTCTCGGTGCGATGCTCGAAGGCAAGATCCAACCACTGGTCCTCGACCCGCTGGCCGGCTGACCGCCACCGGGTCCCGAACCCACGGGGAGTACGCCGCCGCCATGACCGACGACGTCACCGGACCCCCACTGCCCCTGCTCCTCGACGCCGTCCTCGACGTCGGCACCGAACTCGAACTCCACGCCACGCTCCAGCACATCGTGACCAGCGCGGTACGCCTGACCGACGCGAGGTCGGGCGTCCTGGAGGTCGGCGGGGGCGAGGTGTTCACGGCGGGGGCGGGGTCCGGCGGGGGCCCGGGAGGCAGCGGGGTGGTCGGCTCCGCCGGGGCGGACGGTGCTTTGGGTGTGGCGGCGACGGGGACGGCGCGGGGGGCCGACGGGGTGGTGGACGACGGCCTCCTGGGCGGCGGCGGGGCGGAGGGCCCTCCCGGCGCGGCCGCCACAGGTACGACACGCGGGTCCGACGGGACGGTGGACGGCGACGGACTCCCGGTCGACGGCGAGGCGGAGGACTCCCCCGGCACGGCCGCCACGGGTGCGGTGTGCGAGTCCGGCCGAGGCCCGGACGGCGGGGGCATCCCCGGGGGTGGCGGGGGGTCCGTGGGTGGGCTCGGCGCGAGGGTCCTGAGTGTTCCCATCCTCGTGCGCGACGAGGAGTTCGGGATCCTGCACCTCACCGCCGGGGCCGCCGGGGCGTTCAGTGACGCCGACCGCGGGTTGTTGCGGATCCTCGCGGGGCAGGCCGGGATCGCCGTCGGCAACGCCCGCCTGTACGAGACCGCGCGCCAGCGCGAACGCTGGATCGAGGGCGCCGCGGCCGTCACCACCGCCCTGCTCACCGGCGAGGCCGCCGCCGACGCCCTGATGACGGTCGCCCAGCAGGCCCGGCTGCTCGCGGGCGCGGCGGCCGGTGTCGTCCTCCAGCCCACGCCCGCCGGCGGCATGTCCATCGTGGCCGCCGCCACGGACGGCGCGGGCGGCGGGCTCCCGCCCGAGCGGCGCAGGCACCCCGCCGCTGCCGCCCAGAACGACCTCATCGGCACCACCATCGAGCCCGGCAGCGCCGTCCTCGAACAACTCCTCGGCGGCGAACCGGTGTTCATCGAGGACTCCGCGACCGACCCGCGCATGACGACCCACGTACGGTCCCGCTTCGGGCCCAGCATGATGCTGCCCCTCCAGGCGGGCGGCCGCCTCATCGGCACCCTCGCGCTGCCGCGCCGCCGCGGCGACCGCCCCTACACCGCCGTCGAACGGCTCCTCGCCACCCAGTTCGCCTCCCAGGCCGCGCTCGCCCTCGTCCTCGCCGACGCGCAGCAGTCCCGGCAGCGGCTCGCCGTCTTCGAGGACCGCGACCGGATCGCCCGCGACCTGCACGACCTCGTCGTCCAACGCCTCTTCGCCACCGGCATGATGCTGGAGTCGACGCGGCGCAGGGCCGGTTCGGCGCCGGTGGGGACGGCTCTCGACCACGCCGTGGACGAGCTGGAGTCCACCATCCAGGAGGTGCGGACGGCCATCTTCGCGTTGCAGCAGCCGCCCGCCGACGCGCCGACGACGTTCCGGGGGAAGGTGCTCAAGGAGACCGCCGGGGCCGCGGCGCTCCTCGGCGTGCAGCCGTCCGTCCACTTCAGCGGCGCCGTCGACACCCGTGTCACCGACCCGGCCGCCGGGCGGCTCCTGCGGGCCCTGCGCCGGGCCCTCGCCGCGGCGTCCCGGCGGGCCGCCGTCACCCGGGTCGATGTCGCCGTCGACGCGGGGGTCGGGTTGCCCGACGGGCGGGGTGGGGTGCGGCTCACCGTGTACGACGACGGGGAGACGGACGGGGTGAGCGCGGGGACGACGGTGACGTGGCAGGCCCCGCTGTGACCCGCCCGGGGGTGGGTGTCCCCTTCGGGTGGGACAGCCCGCCCCCGAATCGGCGCTCCGCGCCTCGTCCTCAATCGCCGGACGGGCTCTCTCCCACCCACCCGCCCAAACTTGCACCAGCAGCCCAACAGCCCGGCACCATCAGCCCCGAACCGGGTTGCCCCGATCGGCCTGCGGCCTCGTCCTCAAACTCCCCCAAGCTCTTAAAGAGCAGGGGGACCCCCACGACGGGCTGGAATATCGTCGGCTGGCCGGGCAGGCAGTGCCGACTGCTCGGTCCGAACGGATGGTTGGGGCGGGTGGGTGGGGAAAAGCCTGTCCGGCGTTTGAGGGCGAGGCGCGGAGCGCCGATTCGGGGGTGCGTTGGTGGTCAGAGGGGGACCACGGACACCTCGGTCGCCTTCACGCTCGTCCAGACGGGGGCCCCGTCCGCCAGGGCGAGTTCGGCCGCGGCGGCAGGGGTGATCTCGGCGACGAGGTCGGGCGCGTCCGGGGACGTGACGAGGACCCGGAGGCGGCTCCCGGCCGTGGTGATCTCGCGCACGGTCCCGGCCCACACGTTGCGCGGACTCCCCGCGGGCTTCTCCCGGTGGACGGACACCGCCTCGGGGGCGATGACGGCCAACGCCCGCACCCCGGCGTCGAGGGGGTCGGCGACCACGAGCCGCCCCGCCCCGGCCAGGGCGAGCGTACCGTCGGAGGCCACCGTGCCAGGCCACGCGTTGCGCCCGAGCATCCGGGCCACCCAGGGCGAACGCGGATGCCGGGTGACCTCGGCGGGCGCCGCGTCCTGCAGGGCGCGCCCCTCGTCGAGCACGAGGACCCGGTCGGCGAGGGACACGGCCTCGACGGGGTCGTGCGTGACGATGAGGCAGACGCCTCCGAAGCCGTCGAGGTGCCCCCGCAGGGTGTGCCGGACGGACGCCCGCGTCGTCTGGTCGAGCGCGGCCAGCGGCTCGTCGAGGAGCAGCAGCCGAGGCCGCGCGGCGAGGGCCCGGGCGAGGGCCACCCGCCCGGCCTGCCCGCCGGACAGCTGCGCGGGCCTGCGGTGGGCGAGGTGCCCGACGCCGAGCCGGTCGAGCCACGCCTGCGCGGCCCGCCGGGCCTCGGACCGGGGTACGCCCTGGGCCCGCAGCCCGTAGGCCGTGTTGCCGAGGGCGGTCAGGTGCGGGAAGAGGGCGCCGTCCTGGGGCACCCAGGCGACTCCCCGCCGGTGCGGCGGAAGCGCGGTGACGTCGACGTCGCCGAGGCGCAGGTCGGCGTGGGCGCGGGGGGTCAGGCCGAGGAGGGCGCGCAGGAGGGTGGTCTTGCCCGCGCCGTTGGGCCCGACGACGGCGATGGTGGTGCCGGGTCCGGCGTCGAGGGTGAGGCGGGTGAACCCGGTGACGTCGGCGTGCAGCGCCCAACTCCCGCTGGATTCGTCCACCTCGGCGAGGGGTCCGACGGCGAGCGGATCCCGTACGGAATCGACACCCGGACCACGTACACCATCGCCACGCGCCCCGCCGACACCCCCCTCGTCCAGATCGTCCAGATCGTCCCCGCCCCCGTCCCCGACGGTCTTCCTCCCCCCGCCCGCTCCCGCGGCCCCGCCTCCCCCGGTCCACCGCCCCCGCAACGCCACAAGCACCGCCATCGCGATGGCGAGCAGCAGCAGGGACACCGATGTGGCCGCCTCCGGTGAGTCCTGGAGGAGCAGGTACACCTGGAGCGGGAGGGTCTGTGTCGTCCCGGGCAGGTTCCCCGCGAACGTGATCGTCGCGCCGAACTCGCCGAGCGCCCGCGCCCAGGTCAGCGCGGCCCCGGCGGCGAGGCCGGGCGCGACCATGGGCAGGGTGACGGTGCGGAACACCCGCGCCGGGGACGCTCCGAGGGACGCGGCCGTCTCCTCGTAGCTGGGCCGCAGCCCGGCGATCGCGCCTTCCAGGCTGATGACGAGGAACGGCATGGAGACGAACGTCGCCGCGACGACGGCGCCGGAGGTGTGGAAGGGCAGGACGATGCCGAAGGTGTCCTCGAGCCAGGGCCCGAGCAGCCCGCGCCGTCCGAAGCCGAGGAGGAGCGCGACCCCGCCGACGGTCGGCGGGAGCACCATCGGCAGCAGGACGAGGGACCGGACCAGCGCCTTGCCGGGGAACGGGGCCCGCGCGAGCAGCCAGGCCAGCGGCACGCCGAGCAGCAGGGAGAGCCCGAGCGTCCAGAAGGACACGATGAGCGACAGCTTGAGCGCCTCGGTCACCCCGGGGCTGCTCAGGTGGTCGCCGAGCTGCCCCCACTCCGTACGGGCCAGGACCCCGACGAGGGGCATCAGCAGGAACGCGACGGCGAGCAGCGCCGGCACCGCGAGCACGAACGGCGCGCGGACGCGGCCCCCGCCCGGCCTCGGTCGGCTGCGGAAGCGGTTCATCGAGGTCCTGACGTACGGGGCGGAACGGGGGGAGGGAGCGGACCGGAAAGGGTCAGCGGTTCACGGGCCGGGGCCCGGGCCGGGTCACGGCTTCTGGAAGCCCGCGTCCTGAAGGATCTTCTGCGCTTCGGGCGTGGTCAGCCACTTCACGAACGCCTCCGCGGCCTCCTTGTGCCCGGACTCCTTGAGCGTGGCGGCCGGGTAGGAGGCCACGGCGTTCTGCGCGTCGGGGATGGTGACGGCGTCGACCTTGTCGGGGGCGGTCGCGGCGTCGGTCTTGTAGACGATGCCCGCGTCGGCCTCGCCCAGCTCGACCTTGCTGAGCACGCCCCGCACGCTCGTCTCCTGCGAGACGGGCTTGACCTTGAGCTTCTGGGCGTCGAGGACCTGCTGGCTGTAGCGCCCGACGGGCACCTCGGGGGCGGCGAGCACGACCTTCAGACCGCTGTCGGTGAGGTCCTCGAGGCTCTTGATCTTCTTGGGGTTGCCGTCGCGGGTGGCGATGACGAGGCGGTTCTTGGCGATGATGCTCGGCGAGCCGACGTCGGACTTCAGGCCGTCCATGGTCTTGGTGTCGGCGGTGACGAGGGCGTCGGCGGGCGAGCCCTGCTTGACCTGCGCGGCCAGCTCCTGCGACCCGGCGAAGGAGAAGGTGAGCTTCGTGCCCGGGTTCTGCTCCTCGTACTTGGTCTCGACGGTCTTGA
The DNA here is from genome assembly GCF_042677545.1 of Streptomyces sp. NPDC127108. Classification (NCBI taxonomy): domain Bacteria; kingdom Bacillati; phylum Actinomycetota; class Actinomycetes; order Kitasatosporales; family Streptomycetaceae; genus Streptomyces; species Streptomyces sp. NPDC127108. Next base: position 52,243 of record NZ_JBHXTE010000027.1, read on the forward strand.
ACACGTCGGTGAGCGAGGCGGCGGCGAGCACGGTCAGGTCGGCCTTGGGCGCGGCTCCGGTCTTGCCGCCCTTGCCGCCCTTGTCCTTCTTGCTGCCGCCGTCGCCGTCGTCACCGCAGGCGGCGAGCGGGAGGAGCAGTGCGGTGGCCGCGACCGCGGCGGCCGCACGGCGGCGGGTCCGCCGGGAGCGTACGGCGCGGGAGACGAGCGAGGCAGGGGAAACGGGGGACATGCGCGGGACTCCTGGGGTGCGTGAGCGGGTTCAGACGCGGTCGATGTGCACGCTGGTGGACTTCACCCGGGCGGTGGCCTCCATGCCGACCTCCAGGCCCAGTTCCTCCACCGCCTCGCGGGTGAGCAGCGAGACCAGGCGGTGCGGGCCCGCCTGGATCTCGACCTGCGCGGCCACGTCGCCGAGCTTCACGGCGGTGACGATGCCGGGGAAGGCGTTGCGCGCGGACGTGTACGTGTCCTCGTCCTCGGTGGCGCCCGCCTGGGCCAGCTCCACGGAGAACGCCGCCAGGTCGCGGCCGTCGACGACGCGGCGCCCGGCGTCGTCCCGGCGTGTGACGACCCGCCCCGCGTCCGCCCAGCGACGGGCGGTGTCGGGGCTGACGCCGAGGAGCCGGGCGGCCTGACCGATGGTGTAGGACTGCATGTGCAGCACGATAAGCCCGTTTGCCTGGCAGTTGTAAAAGTTCGGGCGAACCTACATCGCAGATGCGAGGGGGCGTTCCACCGGCTGGACGAAGCGCCAAGGCGGCCCGGGAGCGCGGTCCGGACCGCGGTCCCGGGGCCCCGTCACCGCGCCTCCGTGCTCCGTACCGTCAGGATCCGCACCGTCCGCTCCCCCGTGTGCCCGTCCCGCCCGTGCCAGCACCGGTAGTTGTCGAGGACGAGGATGTCGCCCGCGTCGAGGCGGAACCGCGGCAGCGCGCCTTCGAGGCCGTGCACGGTCCGCGTGAAGCGGTCCAGGAGTGCGGTGACGTGCTCCGCCTCCGGATCCCGGTGCAGGGGCACCGCGCCGTCGGTGCGCCGCAGGATCCGGCGCCCGGTGCGGGTCCACTCCACGTGCCGGCCGACGCGCGGTGTCGCGGGCAGCCCGCGCAGGCCCGCCCACGCCCCGTACAGATCCACGTCGTACCCGGTCAGGAACTCCGCGAGACCGGGGTCGGCCGCCGCGAGGCCGTCCACGAACCGGCCCGCGTCGAGCGCGAAGGAGTGCCCGCCGGACGGGGCGGGGCGCACGCAGCGCACGAAGACGTAGTCCTCGTCGGGGTGGCGGCGTCTGCTGGGTACGCCGCCCACGTCCACCGACACGTCGAAGCTGTCCGCGTGCAGGTGGACGGGGCCGCCGTCCCGCGAGGTCCGCAGCCGCTGCGGGTACAGCTCGCGCAGCCGGGCGCCGAGCACCCGCGCGGCGGCGAGCGTGAGGGGGTCGGCGCCGCCGGTGCCGTACGCGGACAGCACGACGGCGCCGTGCTCGGCGAGCAGCGCGGGGGCCTCGTCGACGCGCTCGGGCGGGACGCGGGGCGGCACGATGCCGCAGCCGGGGGCGGCGGCCACAGGATGATCGCCGCCCGTCAGCCGATCCGCGCCCACCGGGTGATCCACGTCCCGCAGGTGATCCGCGTCCGCCAGGTGAGCCACGTCCGGGAGGTGATCCACGTCCGGCAGGGAGTCACTCATCCCGTACGCCTCCCTCGCGCCCCGCACCCGGCTCCTGCCGCGAGAAACCGCGCGCGCTCGGCACCAGCGCCGCCGCCGCGGGCGCCGCGAAGCACAGCACCGCGCACACCGCGAGCACGGGCCGGGGCCCGAACTGCTCGATGGCGGGGGCGATCAGGGCGAGTCCGGCGGGCGCGAGGCCGTAGGACAGCATGAAGTCGAGGGACGAGACGCGGGCCAGCTTGTCGGGGGCCACCTCGCGCTGCGTCGCCGTGAACCAGGGCACGTTGAACAGTTCGATGCCGATCCCCGCCACCGCGTACGCGGCCACGACGACCGCCCAGTGCACGGGAAGCAGCAGGCTCAGCGGCGCGAAGCCGTACAGGCCGAGGCCCGCGAGCGCGGCCCAGCCCTGCGCGCGGGGGCGCCAGCGCGCGACGACGACGGCCCCGCCGAGCGCGCCCAGCGTGTACGCGGTCATGGCGGCGGCGAGGACGAAGCCGGTGTCGTACTTGTCACGGCTGACCAGCGGGAGCGCGACGCCGGTCGCCGAGTAGCCGGTGCTGATGACGACGGTGAGCGCGCCGAGCCCGGCGAGGAACCAGGGGTGGCGGCGCGCCTCCCGCAGCCCCTCGGCGAACTCCGCGAGGAACGAGGGCCGTCGACGGGCGCCCTCGCTCTCCCCCACTCCGTCGGCGTCCGCGCCGTCGGCCTCGGCGGCCCCCCGCCGCCCCGCCCCGGGCCCCGGCATCAGCGCCGCCACCAGCCACAGCACCCCGATCCCGAGCAGCAGCGTCCAGGTGTCGAGGGCGACGGCGAGCAGCGCCGTCAGGGAGGGTCCCGCGAGCGTGGTGGCCCGTACGGACAGGGTCATCGCGGCGTTGGCCGCCTGCCGTCGGTCCTCGTCGACGACTTCGGCGGTGAGCGCCTGGAAGGCGGGGCGGCACGCGCCCTGGCCCGCGCCCGCGACCACGGCGGCGGCGAGCATCAGCGGGAGGGAACGTCCGAGGCCCAGGGCGAGCAGCGGGGTCGCGGCCGCGGCGGCGAGGCCCGCCCAGAGGACGACGCCGCGCCGCGAGTACCGGTCGGCGAGGACCCCGCCGACGGCGACGGCCACGAGGAAGCCCGCGGTACGGGCGGCGAGCAGCAGGCCGAGCGTCGCCGCGCCGATGGTCCGGTCGAGGACGGCGAGCCCGAGGACGAAGGGCAGCGCCCAGGTCGCGAGCCCGGACGCGGTGGTCCCGCACCAGAGCCGCAGGAAGGCCAGGTCCCGCAGCACCCCGGGCCCCCGGGCCGCGCCCTCGGCCCCGTCGCCCTCCTGGGCCTCGTCGGCCCCCGTCCGTATCGGCGTAGTCGCCACGTCACGCACTCCTCTCCTGATGGTCCGCCCGGGCCTCCCACGGCCTCGTACGGATCTCGAAATCGTTATGCGGCCCGGGAAGGACACCCAACTCACCTGCGAAGAGAGGCAGTTGCGGAGGGCCGGTGACGCGTCGTCGAACGACGGAAGTCACCCCGGGACCCACTAATGAAAATGATTGCCATTACAGTACCCTTATCGCGTCCCACCCGAGACCGGAGGTCCCATGCGTCACCGCCACCCCGCCCGCTTCGGCATAGCCGCCCTCACGCTCGCCCTCACGGCCGTCGGCTGTTCGTCATCCGACGGCGGCGGCTCCGCGTCGGACGACAGGGCGGGCGGCCGGGAGACGACCGTCACGAGCTGCGGCCGGAAGCTCAGCTTCGACGGGCCGCCCGAGCGCACCGTCGCCCTCGACCAGTCCTCCACCGAGGTGCTGCTCGAACTCGGCCTCCAGGACCGCATGGCGGGCACGTCCAACCTGAAGACGAAGATCGCGCCCGAGTACAAGAAGGCGTACGACACGGTCGACGCGCTCAGCCCGAAGATCCTCACGAGCGAGCAACTGCGCGCCGCGACCCCGGACTTCACCATCGGCGGCTTCACCGACTACTTCACCAAGGACCGCGTCGGCACCCGCGGGGAACTCGCCGGCCTCGGCCTGCCGTCGTTCGTGAGCGCCGTGGACTGCCCGAAGCAGAACGCCGCCGGGTCGGGGCAGAAGACCAGGACGCCCTTCGAGCTGCTCTTCCAGGACTACCGGGACCTCGGCCGGATCTTCGGCGTCGAGAAGCGCGCCGCGAAGCTGATCGAGAAGCAGCGGGCCACGCTCACCGAGGCGGCGAGGACCAAGGACCGGGTCAAGGGCGAACCCACCGTCGTCTGGCTGTACTCCGTCTACGGCGACACCCCGTACGTCGCGGGCAAGAGCGCGATCCCCAGCGAGATGAGCAGGACCGTCGGCGCGAAGAACGCCTTCGACGACATCGACGAGGACTGGCCGACCGTCACCTGGGAGCAGATCGCCGAGCGCGACCCGGACTTCATCGTGATCGGCGATCTGTCGGAGCGCGGCAAGCCCGGCGACAGCGCGGCCGACAAGCTCAAGGCGATCCGCGCGAACCCGGTGACGGCGAAGCTCGACGCCGTCGAGAAGAAGCGGTTCATCGAGATCCCGGGCACGGAGATGGACCCGTCCGTCCGCACGGTCGGCGCGCTGCCGCGCCTCACGGCCGGGATGAAGGACCTCGGGTATGCCCGCTAGCCCGGGCGCCCCGGACCTGCTGCACCCCTCGGCCCGGGACACCGCGGCCGAGCCGCTTCCGGCGGACCCGGCCCCGGAGCGGACGGCGCGCCGCGCGCGTCTGTCCGCCCCCTCGGCGGCGACCCTCTACGTCCTGACCGGCCTCGCTCTCGCCGTCTCCCTCGTGGCGTCCATCCGGATCGGCACCACCGACGTGTCGTACGCCGACGTGGTGCGCACGGCCGGGTTCCATCTGGGCCTGGACGTCGAGCCGTTGCCGCGCCTGGTGGACTCGCTCATCTGGGAGCTGCGGGTGCCGCGGGTGGTGATGGCGGCGCTGGTGGGGGCCTCGCTCGCGGTGTGCGGCGCGGCGCTCCAGGCGATCACGCGCAACGCGCTCGCCGACCCGTATCTGCTCGGCATCTCCTCGGGGGCGTCGACGGGCGCGGTCGCGGTGGTCGTGCTCGGCGTCGGGTCCGCCTCGCTCGGGGTGACCGGCGGCGCGTTCGTGGGCGCGATGGTGTCGTTCGGGCTGCTGATGCTGCTGCTCAGGAAGGGCGGCCTGGACTCGGTCCGGGTGGTCCTCACCGGTGTGGTCGTCTCGCAGCTCTTCACGGCGCTGACCTCGCTCGTCCTGATGGCGTCCGGCGACTCCGAGGCGATCCGGGCGATCACGCAGTGGCTGCTCGGCTCGATGGCCCCGGCGCGCTGGGACACGACGGCGGTGACCGCGGCGGTGACGGCGGCGGGGCTGCTCGTCCTGTGGCTCAACTCGGCCGCCCTGGACGGGTTCTCGTTCGGTACGGACACGGCGTCGTCGCTCGGTGTGGACGTCCGCAGGACGCGCTGGGTGCTGCTCGTCGTGACGTCCCTGATGACGGCGGTGGCCGTGGCGTCCGTGGGCGCCATCGGGTTCGTCGGACTGATCGTGCCGCACGGCGTGCGGTTCCTCGTCGGGCCGCCGCACCGGACGCTGCTTCCGCTGTCGGCGCTGGTCGGCGCGGTGTTCCTGGTGTGGACGGACGCGCTCGCGCGGGTCGCGTTCGCACCGCAGGAGGTGCCCGTCGGGGTGTTCACGGCGCTGCTCGGCGTGCCGCTGTTCCTGCTGGTCCTGCGCAAGCGGGGGGAACTGTGAGGATCACCGCCGAAGACCTCGGCTGGTCCGTGGCGGGCAAACGCGTCGTCGACGGCGTCGGCCTGGACATCGCGCCGGGCGAGACGGTCGGCCTGATCGGCCCCAACGGCTCCGGCAAGTCCACCCTCCTGCGCTGTCTCGCGGGGCTGCGCACCCCGACGTCCGGCTCGGTCTCGTACGACAAGGAGCCGATCCGGACGTGGAGCGCGCGCCGGATCGCCCGCCATGTGGCGTTCGTGGAGCAGGCCGCCGACACCGACAGCGACCTGCGGGTCGTCGACGTGGTGACCCTCGGCCGTACGCCCTTCGGCGACCGCTGGCGCGGCTTCGGCGCGCGGGACCGGGCCGTCGTGGCCGCGGCCCTCGACCGCCTCGGCCTCACCGAGCTGCGCGAGCGCCCCTGGAAGGCGCTGTCGGGCGGCGAACGCCAGCGCGCCCACATCGCGCGGGCCCTGGCCCAGCAGCCGTACGCGATCCTGCTCGACGAGCCGACCAACCACCTCGACGTGAAGCACCAGTTGGAGCTGCTCGGGCTGCTCGCGGCCACCGACCAGACGGTCCTGGTCGCGCTGCACGACCTGTCCCTCGCCGCCCGGTACTGCGACCGGCTGCTCCTGATGCACGGCGGCCGCCTCGTCGCCGACGGCCCGCCGCGGGACGTCCTGACGCCACGGCTCGTCGCCGAGGTGTTCGAGGTGGACGCGGTGACCGGCCCGGACGCGCTGGGGCACCTCGCGGTCACGTACCGGGGCGTCGCCGCGCCCTCCGTCACCGCGGATCCGGGCACCCCTGCGCCCGCCGTCGCCTCGGACCCGGGCACATCCGCGTCCGCCGTCGCCTCGGACCCGGGCACCCCCGCACCCGCCGTCACCACAGACCCGGGCACCCCCGTCCCCACGGGCGGCCACGCCCACGCCCCCGCCCCCGAACCCGCCGACTCCCCCACCCCGAAGGAGACCTGATGGACAGCACGGCCACCGGTGCCGCCCTGCTCGACCAGTTGCCGCCGCCGCTGCCCGCCGCGCGCGTCATCGCCCTCAACCAGCCCAAGGCGGACCTGCACACCCCCCGCTCCTACACCTGGAACGGCTGGTCCTTCGACGTGCCGCCCGGCGTGTTCATACCGGGCTGGACCAGCCGCCTCGTCCACGAGCGGCTGCTCGACGGCCGCATCGAGACGCGCTTTCGCCGGTACGCGGCGATGGGCGCGGGGCTCGGCGTGGAGGCGGTGGCGGCGGGGGTGCGCGGGGCCCGTGAGATCTACGCGCTCGACGTGCACCCCGAGAGCGTCGCCACGACGGCCCGGCACTACGCCCGCCTGGTCGGCGAGCGCCCCGGAACCCGGCTCGTCCCGGTCGTCGGCGACGTCTTCGACGCGCTGCCCGCGGGCGTCCGGCTCGACGTCGTGACGTTCAACCCGCCCGCGGTCAGCCAGCCGGTCAGCGAGGACCCCGACGTCGTACGGAACGTGTGCGTGGGGGCGCCGCTGCTCGCGCGGTTCTTCGCGCAGCTCGCCGAGCGGGACCTCCTCGCGCCGGGCGGCGAGGTGTACGTGATCGTGTCGAACACCGCCGACCTGCGCGCCATCGTCGGGGACGCGCTGGCCAGGGGCTTCACGGCGGAGGTCGACCACCTGCACGACTGGCAGGACGGCGTCCTGACGTACCTCCTCAAGTTCCAGCTCGTTTCCCGGCCCGTTTCCCAGCCCATCCGCGGAGGCCTCGCGTGAAGACCGTCGACGAACTCCTCTCCGCCGTCCTCGCCGGTGAACTCGGCCCCGATCCGGCCGAGTTGACGGCCACCAGCGTGTTCTGGATCCACCACGGCACGCGCCTCGCGGGCGGTGACGTCACCTACCTCAACCAGTACGTCCTCGTGCGCGTCGGCGGCGCCTTCGGCGGCTGCGCCTTCGAGGCGGGCGAGATCGACCCGGCCATCTGCCGGGACGCGTCCGGCAGTTCGCTGGCCACGCTGCTCCGCGAGGCGCCGCGGGCGCTGCGGACGGCCGCGCTCGACGCCTACCTGGCCGCCGTCTCGCCGCACCGGGAGGCCCCCGGCGCCGAGCCCGTGACGCTGCCCGCCGGGCCGCCGGAGGTCCGCGCGGTGGCGCGGGACACCGCCATCGCGGGCCTCCTCGACATCGCGCCCGGCGCCAAGGTCGCGCTCATCGGCGTCGTCAACCCGCTGGTCGCGGCGATCCGCGAGCGCGGCGGCGACCCGCTGCCCTGCGACCTCAACCTGCGCACGACCCAGTGGGGCGACCCCGTCAGCGACGACATGCACGAGGTGCTCGCCGCGGCCGACGCCGTCGTGGCCACCGGCATGACCCTCAGCAACGGCACCTTCGACACGATCCTCGCCCGCTGCCGCGAGCGCGGCGTGCCGCTGATCGTGTACGCGCAGTCGGGCAGCGCGGTGGCCCGGGCGTTCCTGGGCGCGGGGGTGACCGCGCTGTCCGCGGAGCCGTTCCCGTTCTCCCAGTTCAGCGCCGAGCCGACGGCGCTGTACCGGTACCGGGCACAGCCGCGCGCGAAGGGCGGGTCGTGACGGCCGGGGCGCCGCAGGACGGCGTGGGCGCGGGCACGCGCACGGACTCCCGCACCGGTACGGCCACCAGCACCAGCAGGAGCACGAGCACGGTCGACGGCACCGGCACCAGCACCGGCACCGGCACCGGCACCGGTCACGCCGCCTGCCACCACGGCGAGATCCTCCAGGGCGTCTTCCTCGACGAGCGCGGGCGGCACCGCGCGGGCCTGGTCACCCTGCCGATGCCGGGCCTCGGCACCCGCGCGGAGTTCGTACGCCGCCCGGGGGCCGAGGACGTGACGGTGGTGCCCGCCGACCGCACCAAGGCGCTGCGGGCCGCCACCTACGCGATGGCGGAGTGCGCGACGCACTGTCAGGAGCCGTTGTGCGGGGGCGAGTTGCGGCTGACGGGCGCCGTGCCCGTGGGCCTCGGCATGGGCTCGTCGAGCAGTGATGTGATCGCCGCGGTGCGCGCGGTCGCGGACGCGTTCGGGGTGCTCCTCGCGCCGGAGGCCGTCGCGCGGCTCGCGGTGCGCGCCGAGCGGGCGTCGGACCCGCTGATGCTGGACGGCCGCCCGCTGCTCTTCGCCCAGCGGGAGGGCCGGGTCCTGGAGGAGCTCGGCGCGGCCCTGCCGCCCGCGGTCGTCGTCGGCTGCGCGCTCGGCGGCGGGCGGCCCGTGGACACCCTGGCGCTGCCGACGCGCGGGTACGACGACGAGGAGGTGCGCGCGTACGAGCGGCTGCGCGCCCTGCTGCGGCGGGCCGTCGCCACCGCGGACCCGGTGCTGCTCGGGCACGTCGCGACGGAGAGCGCGCGGCGCGGCCAACGGGTCCTGCCGCACGAGGAGTTCGGGGAGCTGACGGCCATCGCGGGCCGGGTCGGCGCGGTGGGCGTCCAGGTCGCACACAGCGGCAATGTGGCGGGCCTGCTGTTCGACCCGGCCGCACCGGACCTGCGGGGGCGGCTGCGCCGCTGCTCGCAGGCGCTCGCGGCGGCGGGCATCCCGGCCACGTACACCTTCGCGACGACGTCGCAGGGGGCCACCCCGCACACCCCCCACCAACCGCCCCACTCACCCCATCCCCCCACCCCCCGCACCAGTTCACCCACCATCGAGGAGCCCCCGCATGGAAGAGACGGACGAGCACATCGCGGAGGCGATCGGCCGCCCCGACCTGATACGTGTCGACGAGGGGCTCATCTGCCTGCGCTTTGAGACCATGAAGGTCGTGTCGGCGCTCGCGGCGGTCCGCCATCTGCTCGACACGGGCGCGGTACGCCGCGGCGACACCCTCCTCGACAGCTCCAGCGGCATCTACGCGTACGCCCTCGCCCTGGCCTGCCACCGCTACGGCATGCGCTGCCACATCATCGGCTCCACCACCGTCGACCGCACCCTGCGCACCCAACTCGCCGTCCTGGGCGCGCGCCTGGAGCAGATGCCGCCCAGCTCCGACCTGAAGCTGGACCAGAAGCGGCGGGTGGCCCGCGTGCGGGAGATCCTGGACGCGCACCCCGAGTACCACTGGATGCGGCAGTACCACGACGACATCCACTATCTCGGCTACCGCGCGATCGCCGACCGCGTCCGCGCCGCGGCCCCCGCGGACGGCTCGCCGTTCACGCTGGTCGGCGGCGTCGGCTCGGGCGCGTCGACCGGCGCCCTCGCCCGCTACCTGCGCGCGGACGGCGCGGGCCCGGTACGGCTCACGGGCGTGCAGCCCTTCGGCAGCGTCACGTTCGGCAGTGAGCACGTGGCCGACCCGGAGATCATCATCGCGGGGATCGGCAGCTCGATCCCGTTCGCCAACGTGTCGCACGCGGCGTACGACGCCGTCCACTGGCTGTCGTTCGACACCGCCCTCGCCGGGAGCGTCGACCTGCTGCGCCGCCACGCCGTGTTCGCGGGCCTGTCCACGGGCGCGAGCTACGCGGCGGCCCGCTGGGAACACGCCCAAGTCCCCGGCGGCACCACGGTGTTCATCGCCGCCGACACCGGCCACCGCTACGTCGACACGGTCTTCGCCCGCCACGCCGAGGCCGCCGACCTGACCGGCCTCGCGCCCCGCACGGTGTCGTCCCTCGCGGAACTGGCCCTGCCCTGGTCCCGGATGGACTGGGACGGGGCGCAGGCACCCGCCCGGGCGAAGGCGCAGGTCGGGACCGGGCACGGTCCGGCTCGGGCGGCCATCGGGGATCGGACCCGGGATTTGGCATGATCAAGGGAGGGCCGGGCCGGGGGGGCGGGCCGGGGGGCCGGTGCGGGGAGGGGAGGGGCGGCGTGGGCGTGGGCGGCGGTGTGGGAGTCGGCGTGGGCACGCATGCGGGCGCCCACCCGCATGCCCATCCGGTCACGGGCATCCGGGACCCCCGTGACCGGCCTGACCTCGATGCCCTCCGCGCCGTCACCCGGCGCCTGATCGGCCTGGACTCCGCCGGGGGCGGGGCCGCCGCCGTTCCCCTCGTACGGGCGGTCGTGCGCGAGGTGCCCGAGGCGACCGCGGCCCCCGCCTCCCTCGCGGGCGCGGGCAGCGACCGGCTCGCCGTGCTCGCGGAGCTGTGCGAGGTGATCGGGTGGATCCTCTTCGACGCCGGGCACCACGGGGCCGCCCACCGGATGAACGCCCGCGCGCTCGCCCTCGCCGAACTGTGCGGCGACCGCTGGACGGCCCGCCTCACACTGCTCAACGACAGCATGCTCCTGGCCCACACCGGGCGTCCCCTGGCCGCCCTCGCGGCCGCCGCCCGGGCCCGGGGCCCCCGCCCGCTGCCGCCGCGCGTCGCCGCCCTCGTGCTGATCCGCGAGGCGCACGCGACGGCGATGCGGGGTGCCCGGCGCGAGCCCGCGGACCTCATGGCCCGGGCCGACAGCCTCTTCCTGGACGGCGTCTCGCGGTACGACCCGGCGTGGGCCTGGTGGCTGGACGAGCGGGAACTGACCGGCCACCGGGGCTGGGTCGCCGCCCGCGTGCGGGACTTCGACCGCGCCGTCCCGCTGCTGCGCCGCGCCGGCACCGCGCCCGGCGACCCGTCCTACCGGCACCTGTTCACGGCCCACCTCCTGGCCGCCCTGACCGGCGCCGGGGCGTGGACCGACGCGGAACAGCTCGTCGCGGACCTCGCCCCGCGCGCCGCGGCCATCGGCTCGGCGCGCACCACCGAGAGCCTGCGGGGCACCGCGCGCCGCCTCCTGCACGGCCCCGACCGCGCCCCGGGGTACGTGCGGGACGCGGCGGTGTTCCTCCTGGAGTCACTCCCGCCGACTCCTGCTGGCTAGGCCCGAGGCCAGTCGAGGGCTGCCCTCACACCGAAAACCTCATCCGCCACAGGCCTTTCGGACACCGGCGATTCGGCCAACCTCGACCGGCGCCCGTTCCCCGTGGCGCAAGGGTCCGTGGACCACGCACGCGACGCTCCTCGCTCCATCCCGCGGATTCGCACCCGTCTCAAAGACGTGTGTTCGATATCGCCGCTCGTGTCGTTGACCGGGGTGACGCCGCCAGGTCCCCAACGACCGTGCAAGAGGAGATCAGTTGACCTCAGCAGATACGCGCGACCAGCAGCCCGCTCCCCCTCCGCCGCCCCCTGCCGAGATCAGCTACTCGGGGCAGTACTCCGTGAACCCGCTCGGTGAGGTGTCCTTCCGGAAGCTGTGCGCGCAGCTCCCCAACGTCCTTCGCCGCATCGCCAGGATGTCGTGGAACGTCGACCGCAAGGCCGTGCTGCTCCTCCTGATCTGCCAGTTGTCCACCGGCCTCGCCGCCGCGGTCCTGCTGACCGCGACCGCCCGTGCCATGGGGCCGATCCTGAGCGGCGGGACCGTCCCGGACCGGCTTCATCAGGCGCTGCCCGCGCTCCTGGTCGTGGCGGGCGCCGGCTCCCTCGCCCGGGTCGCGGGCGCTCTGGCCGCGTACGCCGAGCGCCGGATCACGCCCAAGCTGACGACGGAGACGGACACCGCGCTGGTGGAGGCCGTCTGTCGGGTCGAGGCCGCGGCCTACGCCGTCGACGGGTTCGCCGACCGCCAAGAGGCCGCCGAGATGGGGGTGATGCGCACGCGCGTGATGGTCGACGACGCCCAGCGCTTGATGTCCGCCCTGGTCCGCATGGTCACGGCGAGCGGCGTGCTCTCGGTGCTGAACCCGCTGATGCTGCCCCTGCTGCTGCTCGCGGTGCTCCCGGCCGGTGCGGGCGCGGTCCTCAGTGCCCGTGTGGACTATCGGATCCACTACGCGAACATCGCCGATCGCAATGTGCGCGGCATGATGCGGTGGTGGACGACGACCCCCAAATACGGGGACGAAGTCCGTGCCAACGGCATGACCGACTACCTGCTCTTCTGGTACCGGTCGCTGTCGGACCGCTGCGACCGACGCACCCTGTCCGCCGCACCGCAAACGCTCCGGATCACCCTCCTCTCCTCCCTCGTGAGCGGTCTGTTCCTCGTCGCGACCTGGGCCGCCCTCGCCTGGCTCGCGCTGACGGGAAGGATCGCGCTCGCCGTCGCGGCCACCGCCGTGGTCGCCGTCCAGACGACGCTGGCCGCCCTCTCGCAGGTCGTCGTCAACGGCGCCGCCGTGTTCCACACCAGCCTCTACCTCAGCGACATGCAGGCGTTCTTCGACGACGCCGCCGCCCGCGCGCCCAAGCGAGGTGACCTCACCGTGCACGACCCCGTGGACGAGATCCGGTTGGACGAAGTCGTCTACCAGTACCCCGGCAGGGGCAAGCCCGCCGTCGACGGCGTCTCCCTGACCCTGCGCCGCGGGGAGATCCTCGCCGTCGTCGGAGTCAACGGCTCCGGCAAGTCCACGCTCACCCGTCTGATCACCGGCATCTACCTCGCCGACAAAGGGCGGGTGACGTGGAACGGAACGGACCTCTCCCAGGTCGCGCCCGCCGGTGTCTGGGACCGCACCGGGCTGGTTCCGCAGATCTTCGCGCAGTGGCCGCTGCGGGCCCGCGAGAACGTCACGCTGGGCCAGCCGCGCAGCTTCGACGACCAGCCGGTGTGGGAGGCGGTCGACGCGGTCGGGATGCGGGAGGCGATCGAGGAACTGCCGAGCGGCCTGGACACGCTCCTCGCCCGGGAGGTGTTCGGCGGAGCCGAGCTGTCGGGAGGCCAATGGCAGCGGCTGGCCTGCTCCCGGGCCCTGTACCGCCGTCCGTCGCTGCTGATCCTGGACGAGCCCACGTCCCAGATGGACCCGCGGGGCGAGCACGGAATCTTCGAGGAGATCAAGGCGATCGCGGCCGACCGCATCACGATCGTGGTCACGCACCGGCTGGAGAACACCAAGGTCGCCGACCACATCGTGCTCATGGAAGAGGGCCGCATCAGCGAACAGGGCCGCTACGACGACCTGGTCAACGCGGGCGGCACCTTCGCCGAACTCCTGGCGCTCACCCAGGACCGATAGCCGCCGGGTGCCCCTCGGCGTGGCCGACGTGCGGCACACCCCGGGAAAGGCCCCGCGTCCCCCGGCGCGGGGCCTTTCAGGTGAAACGTGCGCTTAACGCCTTGTCGTAGCGATCGAAGCCACCCCCCACCCCCGCACAGTTGACGCGTCCTCAGGTCCCCTCGCGGTCGGAAGTGCTGTGGTCCCCATCGCCCATCGGTACCGTCGCGCGCTCGTCGCCGCGGTGGCCGTCCTCGTCGCCGCCCTCGCCGCGCTCGCCCTCGTGCCCCACGACAGCGAGGCCCGCGCCGACCCCCGGATGAGCGTCCGGCTCGACCCGGGCACGTCGCCGGTGCCCGCGGGCGACCACGTGACGTACAACGGGTTCATCCAGTGCTCGATCCCCGGCGACTGCCAGTCGGTGACCGTGACCTTCACACCCCCGCCCGGCGCCTCCGGCAAGGGCGTGGTGTCGCAGCCCTACCCGCCGGGCGTCACCGGCGTGACCGCGAACGACGACGGCACCGTGACCGTCACGTACAGCTCCATCGCCAGCGGGCAGAGCTCCCAGCTCACCGTCAGCTGGCCCACCGAGGACTACTGGACGCCGCCCGGCGACCAGAGAGCGGGGATGTCGGCGACCGCCACCAACGGCGACGGCACCCCCAGCACCGACGACGCCGTCGTCGAGGTGACCGCCGAGCCGAACCCGGCGATCCGCAAGGAGGGCCCCTCCCGCGCCCGGCCCGGCGAGACCATCACGTACAAGGTCACCGCCACCAACGACCCCCGCAACTCCAACCGCCCGCGCGGCAACCTCGCCCTGGAGAACGCCGTCCTCACCGACGTGCTCCCCGAAGGCGTCGACCTCGTCGACGCCACCCCCGCGGGCTACACCTACGACGCGGCGACCCGCACCGTCACCTGGCCGGTCGACACCGAACCCGACCGGCCCGGCGACCAGTTGGCGCAGGTGAAGAGCTACCCCTACGGCGTCGTGCACGAGATCCGCGTGAAGGTGCGCGACGGCGTCGCCGACGGCACCACCCTCACCGACACCGCGTCCGTCACCGGCGACCCGTACGGGCCGGAGACCGGGAAGATCACCAAGACCGACACGGCCGACACCGTCGTCGGCTCCGGCGGCGGCGAGGTGTCCGGCACCCTCGACAAGTCCGTCGACCCGCCGCTCGCCGCCGACGGCCAGCGCGTCTCGTACGTACTGCGCTTCGCGAACACCGGCACCGACGCCGCCGACGCCCGCCTCAGCGACGCCCTGCCCACCGGGTTCGACCCCCAGGTCCTCAGCCTGTCCACCCCGTCCGGCGGCGCCTACGGCGGCGACTGGTCGGTGGTCGTGACCAGGCGCGACGGCAGCACCGAGACCCTCACACCGTCCGGACAGAGCATCGACCTGCGCGGCTCGGGCGACCTCGTCTCCGTACGCGTGGACGTGCCGCGCCTGCCCGCGGGCACCAACCTCGTCGTGCAGATCTCCGGCCGCGCCGACGGCTCCGAGATCCCCGGCGGCAGCGGCGACGTCGACAACTGCGCCCGCCTCGGCCTCACCGGCAGCAGCGGCACCGCCGAAGAGGACTCCTGCACCAGCTTCCACATCGAACCCGAGGTCTCCCAGCCCGAGCTCTCCAAGTCCACCGAGCCCGCCCCCGTCGGCCCCGGCGGCGGCCACACCTGGACCGTGACCCTCACCAACGACCGCTACCGCACCGGCTCCTCACCGCTGCGCCCCCGCTTCGTGGACCTCGTGCCCCGCCAGCTCTCCTACGTGAAGGGCTCCTGGACCCTCGCGGACGACCAGCCCGACCACTGCCCCGCGGGTGACCGCTTCACCGAGACGGTCACCGAAGGACCCGGGATCCCCGACGGCCGCACCCGCGTCGAGCTGACCGCCGAACCCGGCGCCGAGATCCCCGCCGACGACTCCTCCTGCGTCTACACCTTCCGCACGACCGTCGAGCCCGGCGTCGCCAGCGGCACCTACGGCGGCTCCCCGGGCGACGCCGACTACGCGGGCAACCGCGCGGGCCTCTACGACGCCGAGCGGCCCATCAACACCCGCACCACCGACCGCCACGACATCGACGGCGACGGGAACACCGGCGAGAACGTCGCCGAGGCCACCGACGACTTCGCGATCGCCGAGTCCTCCGCGCTGTTCGTCACCAAGGAGGTCAAGGGCGACAAGGACGAGGCGTTCAAGGGCTCGGCGGAGGTCCCCGGCAAGGAGGACGAGGTCGGGCAGTCGACGATCGGCGGCACCGTCGAGTACCGCACCGTCCTCGGCAACATGGGCAACACCGCCCTCACCAACGTCGTCGCCTACGACCTGCTGCCCGCCCCCGGCACCTCCGGCGTCACCAGCGGCCGCTACGGCGACGACGTCACCAGCGAGTGGCGCCCACGGCTCACCGGCCCGATCGACACGGGCTCCGCCCCCGTGACCATCACCTACTCGGACAAGGCCGACCCGTGCCGCCCCGAGATGGACAACACCCCGGACAACAGCGCCCCCTTCCAGTGCGAAGGACGGCCCGACCCGTCCTTCGTCCCCGCGGGCCAGGTCACCGACTGGAACCGGATCCGCTCCGTCCGCTTCGACTTCGGCGACCACGTCTTCTCGGCCGGAGAGCGCTATACGCTCCGCTGGACCATGGACGTGCCCGAACGCGGCCCCGACGGCGACCCCTTCGAGGGCGGCGAGCGCACCTGGAACAAGGTCGCCATCGCCGGCGACCGCCGCCAGCCCGACGGCACGACGCGCCGACTGCTGGCGACGGAGGCCCCGTGGGTGGTAGCCGAAATCCACCCGACCCCGTCCCCCTCACCGTCCCCGTCCGACTCCCCGTCGCCGTCCCCGTCCCCGTCCGACTCCCCGTCACCGTCGCCCTCCCCGTCCGACTCCCCATCGCCCTCACCGTCGGATTCGCCGTCACCGTCCCCCTCACCGTCGGACTCCCCGTCCCCATCGCCGTCTCCGTCGGACTCCCCCTCACCGTCTCCATCGGACTCGCCCTCCCCGTCCCCCTCGGACTCGCCCTCCCCCTCCGACTCCCCGTCCCCGTCCGACTCCCCCTCCCCCTCGGACTCGCCGACCCCCTCACCGTCGGAGTCGACCCCGACGCCGCCGCTGCCGGACACCGGGGCAGGGGGCATGTGGATGGCTTCGGGAATCGCTGCGGCGCTGCTCGCGGCAGGGACGTTGCTCGCGGCGATCGCGCACAGGCGGCGAGAGGTACGCGACCACCTGTGAGGTGAGCCCTCACCGGGCGCCGGGCCCACCCCTCCCCGAACCAAGGGGGCGGGTGGGCGGGGCCGCCCCCGGGAGCAGAGGCAGACATTGGAACGGGAAGGCAACACAAATAGGTCTACAACTCCACGGGACTGTACGACGGTTCGCTCGCCAAGCTATTGGCTGCCGACGGTGGGGGGTGAGGCCCCGCTGATCCTGACGGCGATCTCACTCAGATGTCGAAGCCACCGCACCCAAGGACGAAGCGGTCCTCCGGGTCGTCATCATCGTCGTCGGGCAGGACGAAGAGCGGGACGTCGTTTGTGAGGTCCTCCGCTGTCATGAGGACGCTGGTGTAGACGAAGCCGGAACCCGCGAGCCTGATCTTCTGAGGGATGAAGATTCCGCCAGTAGCGACGATCACGGGTCGACCGTCCCTGTACTCGATCGCCAGTGTGGCAACAGCTTCAGGCTTGACCTGGCCAGCCGGGACGACCGGGGGCTCGGTGACATCAGGGGTGTACTGGGGCGCGTCCGGCCGCTTGTCTTGTGGAGTGGGTTCGGACATGGTCGCCTCCTTCCCGGGCTCGCGCTCTGCCGGCCTGTCCGGAGCGTCGCAGGGCGCTGCGTCACTGGACAGACAGCCTCAGCGGAACGGCCAGGAATCGACGAAGTGGCTCGGAAGTGGTGGCCCACAAGGGGCTTTAGTAGGTGTGACTGCCTAACCCCCAGAAGGCGACCCGCGCCCTTGGGTGAGCCCTTGGGCTCCGACGCTCGGGGCTGAGGAGGCGGCACAGGCTTTCAGGGTGAACACAAGTCATTCGGGAGTCGACCCAGCACCTTGAATGCCGTCCGTGCGCCGTTTTCGCGTGCGTATCCAATCGTGCCGCCAAACCTCCTCAGGTGCCGGCTCCACGGTGTCCTCCAGCTTGATGATGTCACGCTTCGCCTCCCATATGCTCCCGCCCACGGCCGAAGCCGGCCAGAGGCCCAAGATGCCGCCGACCAACAGGAGTCCGAGGATCGCGCCCCCATCTCCGCGAGCCACTCCCGACACACCTCCCGTCACTCCCGCTGTGCACCCCATGATTGCCGCATAGATGATCACGCGTATGAGCAGGAGCGGCCGGTCCTCACGGAACCGTCGCTTGAATTCGGAGCGGATGACGTAACCAACGCGGAAGTCCTCGCCGCATTCTTCGCAAGTGAGCACAGCGGCACGGCGAAAGTGGCTGTCCTGGGGCGTGTCCTGGGGCGTGTCCTGGAGCGGCGCCACCGCTGCCAACTTGAGCTTGCGTTTCTGCGTTCCGCGGGGGGTCCCAACAAACTGGAGATGCACCAACTGAACGTTTTGGGTACCAAAGCATGAACCCGCCATCCGACCCAGTACAGCCGAGCCACCCCATACTGTCACCGGTCGAATCAGGTCACGGCGGATCGGTCACTCCTCCCCATTCACGCACCCACGCACCCACGCACCCACGCACCCACGCACCCATCGAGACGGTAATCGCCCGTACCCCGTACGCGACCCCCGGGTGCAAGGTCACGGCCTGTGGTGCTCGCGCGCGAGGTTGGTTCCGCCCTCGCCGTCCGCCGAGCCCGGAACGGCTCGCAGTCCCCCCAAGTGCGGAGGTGTTCCGCTTGGCATCGGCGTCCAGCGCCGGTGGGCGACGCGATGCCGGCGCGCCGAGATGCTCGGGTCCACATCCCTGTGGACGGTCACGCAATTCCCCAGGTGCTCGTGGTAGGAACGTTGTGAGTCGCGGGTCAGTCCCACCAGAGCACGACGTACAGATGGCGCCTGGCTGCGTCGAGGTAGAAGTCACGCAAGGCGTTGAAGTGCTCCAACAGGTACGCCCTCAGACCTCCGGTGATGGTGCCCACCTGGCCGATCAAGGATGCGGCGTCACACTCGTCGGCTGGCAGGGCGGCAAGAAGGCCGGACATGTCGATCTGGATGAGTAGCTCGGAAACACGCGCCACTTGAGAGGCGTCCAGGCCGGTGGGGGCGCCCCAGAAGGGTGCTATGGCGTGCGGGTGAGTGTTAAAGAAGCCGAGGTCCAGTGCAGTGTCGCCGTCGGTAGCCAGGTGCAGAGCATCGAGATGGGCCTCTTCGAGTCCGGCCACCTCACCGAGACGTTTCAGCAGGGCCGGTGCCCAGTCCAGGTCCAGCACGTCGTACGCCGGTGGATACCAGTGGGGATCACCGTCCGGCGACGCGGCGGCGGACTGACGGCAGGCGGCGAGATATCCCTCGGGGATGCGGGCGAGCTGCTGAGTAACGGCCATGACGGCAGTATCCGTGCCGGCAGGCTTGGAGCCGCCCACGGTCACCGTCCCCATGGGACTCGTGACCGCCAGGGGTGGGAGATTACGTCACGTTCGACAGCTTGCGCGTCACGTGATTCCCCAGGCAAAGACGTTGTCCAGCAACGGAGATCGTCAAGCTGCCCGAGGGGCGAGCAGGCGTCGCAGTGCCGTCGGTGTGCGGTCCAGGTACTGGCGCAGGGTCCTGCACAGGTGTGCCTGGTCGGCGAAGCCGAGATCTGCGGCGAGGACGCCAAGGCTGCTCTCTCCGCCCTCCAGCCGGTCCAGGGCCCGGCCGATGCGGACGCGGTTGCGGTAGCGGGTCACTGACACGCCAAGTTCGCGGGTGAAGGCCCGGCTCAAGCGGTACGGCGAGACCCCGAGCAACTCTGCCAGCGGAAGCAGTCCGTCCGCGGCCGGGTGGCCATCGTTGATCGCCTGACGGGCTGCCGCGACGAGAGCCGCTTCGGTTCTGGGGGCTTTGGCGCCGAGCGGTGTGGGCCCGGAGACGCTGTGGCCGACGGTGGTGGCCAGCAGGCCGAGCAGCTCTTCTGTCAGTGAGTAATCGATGTCCCCCGTCCGGGCGGTCGCGAGGAGCCGGCGGTGGGCGAGGTCGAGGCGGGCGTCGACGTAAACGCTCTGCGTGGCCAGGCGCGTGACATCGCCAGCCATGACCTGCCACAGCGCCGGCGTGAGGCTGATCGAGGTGCAGTCGTCGCCTCCAGCGGGATGGGCGAAGTGCTCTTCCTCGCCCGGCACTCCGACGTAGGCCATCGTCGGGTCGATATCGGCGTGGGCTCCGGCTGCGCGCCTGCGGAACCGGCCGCGGCGCACGAGCACCACCCGGTAGTCGTCACGTACTTCGGCCTCCGACCAGCGCGCGGGGTCGTCCTGGCACGTCACAGCGGTGATGCTGAAGTCGGGCCGGGTAGCGAGAGCGGTAGCTGTGAGCACCCTTGAACGCTACGGCGAGGGTCTGACAGTCGGCCCGCGCAAGGATGTTCAAGACGGGGCCAATTGCTGCGAGCAGGCTTGTGGACGTGCCCCGCCCCGCCGTCCGGCCCGTGCACCGGGTTGCGTCGTCGGCACGGCGCGGTCACGTCACATCTCACCAGCAGCTGCACGAAGGAGCCATTGGCATGCCCGCACTCGCGGAGTTCACCGCGGTCGTCATCGACTGCGCGGATCCGGCGATGCTCGCCGCGTTCTACCAGAAAGCCACCGGATGGGAGATCACCCACAGCGACCAGCACTTCGCCTCGCTGGGCGACGGCGGTTCGATGCAGATCGCCTTCCAGCGGATCGAGGGATACCAGGCGCCGGGCTGGCCCGACGCCCGCAAGCACGCGCACCTCGACCTCACTGTCACCGACCTGGAGAGCGCCGCCAAGGAGCTGCTCGCCCTGGGGGCAGCGAAGCCCGAGTTCCAGCCCGGTGAGGGCAAGTGGGTGGTGCTCACCGATCCCGAGGGGCACCCGTTCTGCCTCACCACCGGCGACTGACAATCCGGCAGACAAGAGAGACGCACATGGCTCACATCCACAAGGAATTCCTGGTCGACAGCACCCCTGACAAGGTCTGGGCGGCGGTCCGCGACGTCGGCGAGGTGCACCGGCGCCTGGTACCCGGTTTCGTCACGGACACCCGCCTTGAGGTGGATACCAGGGTCGTGACCTTCGTGAACGGCGTCGTGGTGCACGAGCTCCTCGTCGACATCGACGACGAAGCCCGACGGGTCGCTTATGCGGTGGTCGGCGGGTCACTGGCCCCCAAGCACCACCACGCGTCGATGCAGGTCTTCGCCGAAGGCGAGGAACGCAGTCGGTTCGTCTGGATCACCGATGTGACACCGGACGACCTCGCGGGCCCCATCGCCGAGATGGTCGACCAGGGAGCAGGCGTGATCAAGCAGACGCTGGAGACCCCGGCCACGCCGGACGACTGACCGAGCGGACTGGAAGTGCGACGCGGCTCCGGCAAGGGCCTGGTCCCGACGGAGCCGCGTCCGGAATCCCCTTGGAGAAGCTCGTGAACTTCTCCAAGGGGAATATCGCGACCGTCCACAGGTCACAAAAGACCGGCGCACGCGCTCCACCCCCCACGGCCATCCCGGCAAACAGCACATCCTCAACCGTCTTGCTCGACACGGCAGGAAACACGCGACAGCTCATCGGTTTCGCCGGGGTCCGGGGTGTGCCCCAACGGCCTCGGTTCGCGCAGCGCCGCCTCGATCCTCTCGCTGCTGCGCAGGACGACCGTGTCCTCATCGGTACCGACGGGCCAGACCTGCAGCAGGTAGTCCTCGACCGGATCGCCCCGGACTACGGTCGGAGCATCAGCGCGGCCGCGGGCATGGACCCGCACCCGGTAGGCGCCGCTTCCGGCTGTACTCAGCACCGGCAGCTCAGGGAACCCGCTGTCCTCCAGTGAGTGCGCCCGGAGTCGGCCGGTGGGTGCCTGCACCGTGACTTCGATGATCTCGTCCCAGCTGCCCTGATCGTCGACAGCGGGCGGCGGCTGGGAGCTGAAGGCTGTCCGCACGCGGACAGGACCGAAAGCGACGCCGGTGGCGATGAGCGCACCGGCGGTCATCACAGCCACCAAACCGTTGGACCAGTCCGCGGTGTGGCCGGGCAGCTCTCCGTCATCGAGGATCCCGAACAGACTGTCAATGGCCTCCACCGTACTCATCTTCGTCACCTCCCGGGCGGGCACCGAGCTCACGCGGCCTCGAAGTGGATGACGTACTCCTCCAGACCGGTGATCGGGCAGACCTCCCCCTACAGGCGCTCAAACGCCTCCCGCGCCGTACCCCTTGCCCTTCACCCACACCCGCACACGGTATTCGCGGTCCACATCCAGCAGTTGAGCACACAGCACAGGCTCAGGCCCGCCGACCGTGGAAACCACGAGATCACCGCTGAAACTGACGAACGGCCAGGCCCCAACTCGACGAACTCATGCCCAAGTATTGGGAGTTCACTGCCACGACACCGGGTCGCCCCCCACGTCGTGTGACGGGGCGCTGCTGTTGACCACCACAGTGCCGTCCCCGACCGTGACAGCGCCTCCGAAGTCGATCTCCAGCTCCCAGCAGGCAGGCCGCGCGGCCTTCGACGGCCGGACGCATCAGCCGCAGGCGGTCAAGCAGTCCGCTTCGCCGGTTCCTGCGCGGCCGACGAGGCCGGTTCCACCGCCGCCGAATGGATCCTCGGCACAGGCTTGCTGGGGTGGAACCCGGGATAGGTTCCACCCCAGCGTCTCAGTCCGTCGACTGAAAGGTGAATGACCATGGTCCGCCCCGGATGGACGATGGAGCAGCAGGCCGGGGTCCGCTTCTACACCAGGCTCACGAACATCTTCGCCCTGCTGCTCGTCACCCTCTTCACAGCCCTCACGCTCGCCTCGGGACGACACCGGGGATGGGCAGCCGTCGCGGTCGTCGTCCTTCTCTGGGCAGGCTTCACCCTCTACATGAAGCGCACGAAGAAGGGGCAGCCGTAGTCGGAGGCCTTATGGCTTCCCGCTGGAGCAGGTCGAGTTGGTGGCATGCCCGTCTACGAGCGCGATGGATGCGCTGTGAAGACCCAGGGGGGCGCCCAGCGTCAGTCTGGTCGAAGACACAAGTGACGACTGGCTCGGCCGACTTCATCACCCGACACGCACCGCCCGATCAGTCGTCGTAGAAGCCTTCGCGCGTCACGATTCCGTACGTCCAGTCGTCCGTGTCCTCTTGCAGGGTGAGAGACAGACTGCCTTTCACTCCCTTGAAGCGGATCGTGACGTCGACGTACTTCTTGGGACTGACGAGGAAGTTCGCGACCATGGGCTTCTGTGCGGCGTCACCCCACTTCGTCACCCATGCGTCAGCTGTCTCTTTGGCGTGCTCGTTGTCGTACGACAGCTTCGCGAGGCCGTCGGCGTCGTGCCGCTGGATGCGGACGAGCGCCTTCTCGACGAGGGCCAGGGTCTTGGGGACCGGCTGCCCCGTCACCGACAGGTCGAGGTCGGCCGTGCCGTCCTTGACGTACGGCGGGGTGTGATCCTTCGCGGTGCAGGCGCTCAGGAGCAGCGCCGCCGCGGCCAGCGAGCCCGCGATGCGTGTTGCCCTCACTTGCGCCTCCCCGGCCTGATGATGCTGACTGCGGTGATCTTCTTGGGCTTGAGCCACTGGTTGAGGGTGGTGTGGTTCTTGCTGCCGTGCTGGGTGATGTTCAGGTTGCCACGCTTGCCGCCGGTGACGACGCCGGCGTGGTTCCACTTCCGGTCCTTCTGGTAGAACGCGAAGCTCACGTCACCCGGCCGGGCGTCGTAGCGAGAGATCTCGCGGCCGCCCCGGCGGTTCTTCAAGTGCTGGCGGAGGTTGGTCGCGGCGGCCCACGTGAAGCTCTCGAAGGCGAGCAGTCCGGACAGCGCGAGACAGGTACTCAGCACCGCCGCCCTCCGGAAAGAGCGCCTCGGCGGGCTCTCTGACACGGGCCCCCTCCCAGTTAGAGAAAGCATCAAGAAGGGGTAAACGTATCGATGCATTCCGGGATGACAGGGGGCCATTAGTCCCAAAACGGGTGAGGCGAAGGTCCGCAATGTCCATGGTCAGCGCCATGCTCGACCGCGTTCACCTGCCGGATGCGCGGCGGCCCTCACACCCGGCTGTCGCCGACCCAGTTGCGCCAGGGACCGTCGAGCAGGACAAGGTCCGGGGCGGCCTCACGCAAGGTCCGCAACAGGCCGACCAGGGCATGCGGCAGGTCGAGTTCGGCAGAGTACGGAACCAACGTGACTTCTGCGCCTGCGGGTTGAGACGTCGAACACCCCTCAACGGCACGGGAGCCTCGCGCGTTGCGCACACCGCCGGTGTCAGCAGATGGCCGGCGGTCAGGCGCGCGCGTCCCGCTGCTGCACTTCCTTGAGAACCGCCGCCACCGTGGTGAAGTCGTTGTCCACGTGGAGCACGGTGTGGCCGTGATGGACCGCTGTCGCGCACACCAGGAGATCGACGGCTCCGGCGGCGCGGTGCTGTCCCCGCTGGGTGAGCTTGTACTGCGCGGTATCGACCCAGCGCCACGCGTTCTTGGGCACCGGCGAGAACTGGCAGAGCGCATCCAGCTCTTCGGCCAGCTCATCGCGGTGGGCCGGACTGGTCGCCGAGTACAGGAACTCCGCCCTCGTGGGCTCACAGACATGGAACACGCCGGCGGCGATGTGCCCTTCCCAGGGCCGCAACGCCCCCGGCGTACGGAAGAGGTGCCACAGGGCGGAAGTGTCGAGAAGGTACGTGATCACTCGAAGGCGGCCCGCCGGGCGTCCTTCGCGGCGGCATGAGCAGCAGCCGCCGCCTCGAACTCGCCCCGCTCACCCCGCGCGGCCAGCTTCTCGGCAGCTTCCAACCGCTTGATGCGCGCCACGTAGTCCCGCAGCGCCGTGTTGACGGTCTCCTTCTTCGTCGAGACACCCATCAGCCGCATCGCCTCGGCCAGCGCCTCGTCGTCGAGATCGATCTGGGTAACAGACATACCGGCCACCCTTCACCGCGAGTCCATGATGTACATAACCAAGCTACATCACCAACATTCCTCGAGACAGTCCCTCACGCACGAGACAGACGCGACCCGGCTGCCAGGCGAGCGGCCGCGAGCCGCGCACGCGATACGCCCCTCACCGGGCGCACACATCTCGGGCGAAACAGCGATTTCGCCAGAGGGGCCGGGGGTACAGATGTTCCGTGGGTGAGCCGTGGGACCGTCAACCGCAGATCCCACGGAGGTGTACCCCTGAAACCCCATGCCACAAGGGAATCAGAGGCCCGGCAGGGCGCACAGGCGCACGATTGCCTCACCGACGTGAGGCAATTGCCTCACGCACAACATACGTCCAGCCGCGTTTTCGCAGGTCAGAACGTTTCTTCGCAAGTACTTCTGTGGGGCGGGTGGGACTCGAACCTAAACCGGTGACCCATCTCACCTGCGGTTTTACCGGGGAACCGGACAAGTCCACCCGATTCAACCCCGCCGAGCCCCGCTGGGTCCCGCTTGATCCGGCGCGGTGAGGCAATTGCCTCACCGCCAGTCAGAGGTCCTGCCCGAGTCTCGACACGCAGAGTGGAGCGGCGACAACTTCGCATGAGAGTTGCAGCGCGAGCTGGAGAGGCTCACCTCAGATGCCCCCTGCTGCGGTTACACACCGTATCTGTAGGGGGTGTGCGGCCACCTCATCCGCCGGGTCGAGGAGAACCACCTCCGCTACCGCGAAGAGCACCAGTCCCCGCCTGCCAGCTGCATGGTGGTGACCGGTTCACCTCCGCCATCACGGAGAGCACCCAGTTCGCGCTCGGCCTGCTCGCCGGACTCCGGTTCACCTCCGCTCACGCGGAGAGCACACGCCGGGCTGCGCGGCCAGGGCGTCGCGGTTCGGTCCACCTCCGCTCGCGCGGAGAGCACATCCGCCCGTACCCGGACTCCTCCTGGAAGACCGGTTCACCTCCGCTCGCGCGGAGAGCACGCGGCCACCCCCGGGGCATCCGGCGCCGCACCCGGTTCACCTCCGCTCGCGCGGAGAGCACGCATCACCGACCCAGCCGAACATGCCGCCGTCCGGTTCACATCCGCTCGCGCGGAGAGCACGCTTCGGGCTCCTGCTCTGTCTCCTGTGCCCGCGGTTCACCTCCGCTCACGCGGAGAGCACGTCGAGTCGTCGGGTCGTCGTGAGCCGCAATTCGGTTCACCTCCGCTCGCGCGGAGAGCACGACCCCCTCGGCGAGCACCGCAGCCACCCCCACGGTTCACCTCCGCTCGCGCGGAGAGCACTTGGCTACGCGCCGCTCCGCCTCCTCCATGATCGGTTCACCTCCGCTCGCGCGGAGAGCACTCCGCGTTGGTCAGCGACTCCCCGGTGTCGGTCGGTTCACCTCCGCTCGCGCGGAGAGCACTACGCCACACCCACCTGATGACCGGGCTACCGCGGTTCACCTCCGCTCGCGCGGAGAGCACGCATCTCGGGATTCGAGCCGATTTCCGCTCGACGGTTCACCTCCGCTCGCGCGGAGAGCACTCGTACCAGTCGGCCTGCTGGTTGTATCCGTACGGTTCACCTCCGCTCGCGCGGAGAGCACGCCGGGCAGGTGTCGCTGGCGGGCATGAAGGTCGGTTCACCTCCGCTCGCGCGGAGAGCACTGGGTGACGGCTCGCTAAATCGCTGGAGTCCACGGTTCACCTCCGCTCGCGCGGAGAGCACCCCTACCTGTGCCCCACATGCGACAACCGATCCGGTTCACCTCCGCTCGCGCGGAGAGCACAGGATCGCACTCGCTGGCACGTCGCACTACATAGGTTCACCTCCGCTCGCGCGGAGAGCACGCGGCCGCGAACCCGCGGGCGCTTTCCTCGGCCGGTTCACCTCCGCTCGCGCGGAGAGCACTGGACCAAGTGCCTGCCGGGATGGGTCGATGACGGTTCACCTCCGCTCGCGCGGAGAGCACCGCAGCGGCGGCACCTGTTCGCTGTCCGTCATCGGTTCACCTCCGCTCGCGCGGAGAGCACCGCAGCTGTGCCTGCGCGGCCTCGAGTTCGGCCGGTTCACCTCCGCTCGCGCGGAGAGCACCTGACCGCCTACGGCATCGCCACCTGGAACGCCGGTTCACCTCCGCTCGCGCGGAGAGCACCTGTTGAGGGGGAAGCTGCCGCCGCCCATCGGCGGTTCACCTCCGCTCGCGCGGAGAGCACCCTTTCCGACCTGCCCCGTTATAGCGACTTTGCCGATCCTTGAACTTCGCAACGCGGAGCCACTCCCACGTCGCGATGCGCCATTCGAGACTGAGGCATAGAGGCAGTCTATGGTCCCACCGACGAAGGCGTCAGCCGCAACTTTCGCCTGTTCAGGGCCCGTTGTCAGTGGCCGCTGCTATCTCTGGTGCTATGTCGAAGCAAGACAGTCACTTACGCCGGGGCAGGAACATCGACGTTCGGATGTGGGGCAAGGAACGCGGCCTGCTGCGCCCCTATCCCGTGATCTGCCATCTCCTGGACGCAGCTGCTGTGTTCGGGACCTTGTGGGATGCCCTGATCAGCGATCGCGTGCGTGACAGGATTGCCAGCGCGCTTGACCTGTCGGTGAGCGACACCCGGGCGGTGCTCTCGTTTTGGGCGGGGCTGCACGACCTAGGGAAGATCACTCCGCCGTTCCAGGCGCAGGTACCGAGCGAGTTCGCGTCCGTGCGGGAGGATCCGGCGTACGCGTTCGCTCCTGGTGCGGCAGAGGAGCGGGCATTCCGCCACGAAGTCGCGACGCACTGGGCCGTCGCACGACTGCTGGAGGAAGCCGGATACCCAGGAGAACGGCGACGGATGCGCCAGGCGGTGTGGCACCAGGTCGCTCAGATGCTGGGTGGACACCATGGATGCTTCGGGCGGGTGCTTCTGGTCAAGGAGCTGGCAGCTGCGAGTGGCTATCAACCGGGTCTCGGCGAAGAGGGCTGGGCGGTTGAACGCGAGGCGCATTTCGCGGAGTTGCGACGTGTAACAGGTGGCGATGCCGTTCCGGCACGGGGGCTGCCCGCCGAGTTGAGCGTGATCGTGTCCGGTCTGGTGGTTGTCGCAGACTGGCTCGCCAGCCAGACAGAGGCGATCGTACCCAGGCTGCCTACGGAGGCCTGGCGGGCGACCCCCGAGGAACTGGATGCCCACTGGGACCGCGCTCGAAAGGCCGCGCCGGACTGGGTGTCCAAAGCCCAACTGGGCCGGGCACGGTTCGACACCGAGAACTTCGGCGAGATGTTCCCCTTCACCCCCAACTCCCTCCAAGGCGATCTCACAGCCCGGCTGCCGGAGCTAGCGGAGGCCAGGGGGACAGGGTTGCTGCTCGTCACGGCTCCGACGGGCGACGGGAAGACGGAGGCCGCTCTGTACGCGGCGTCGGTGTTGGGGCGGGCAGCCGGTGCGCGGGGGCTCTACTTCGCGTTGCCCACGATGGCAACGGCGGACGCGATGTTTCCGCGGGTGAGGAAGTTCGCGGAGGCCGCCATGGGTGGAGAGCGGGCGTTGACGCTGCTGCATTCCATGGCCTGGCTCAGTCCGCAGTACGCCGGGGGCGACGCGCCCGGTGCAGACGAAGGCGAAGACAGCGGGGCGGCGGACGGCGAGATCAGCGCGGACACGGAGACCGCGACAACGGCGGGTGCGTGGCTGCGCGGGCACAGACGCGGGCTGCTCGCCCCACTCGGCGCGGGCACCATCGACCAGGTGCTCAGCGGAGTTCTGCCCCTCAAGCACAACGCTCTGCGGCTGTTCGGTCTGTCCGACAAGGTCCTGGTCGTTGATGAGGCCCATGCCTACGGCCCGTGGATGCACCAGTTGCTCATCCGTCTGCTGGAGTGGCTGGGGGCGTTCCGCGCGCCGGTGGTCCTGCTGTCGGCCACGCTGACGGGGCGGACGGCGACGTCATTGGTGGATGCCTACCGGCGGGGTGCCGGCTTCCCGGAGCCGTCTGCCGTCGAACCGTGCTATCCGGGCTGGTTGTTCGCCGACGCCACAACTGGCTCCGTCTCGACGCCTAGAGCGGTGAAGAGCGAGCGGGCCCGCCGCATCGACCTCGGCATCCGGCCGGTCGTATGGGATACCGAGGCAGACCCCTCATGTGCCCCGCGTCCCGGAGGCCGACGTGAGGCACTGCGGGAGGTGCTGCGCCCCGTGGCATCGGACGGGGGCACGGCGCTGGTGTGCTGTACGACGGTAGCCGAGGCCCAGCGGACGTATCGAGACCTGCGCATCGCGTTCCCCGAACTCGCCCAGCAGCAGGGTGGATTGCGCCTGCTGCACTCGCGCTATCCCGCGCGCGTGCGACAGCGCATCACTGCCGCGTGCGAGACCGCGTTCGGCAAGCCGCGCGGTGAGGGGGACATCGCCAGGCCGCGTCCGGCGTCCATCCTGGTCGCGACCCAGGTCGTCGAGCAGTCCCTTGATCTGGACTTCGACCTGATCGTCAGCGACCTCGCCCCGCTGGCCCAGCTGCTCCAGCGTGCGGGACGGGGCCGTCGCCACGAGCGCGGCGCGACCGGGCGCCCGCCGTGGGCGCTCCCTGAAGAGGCACCACGTCTGATCGTCCTGGAGCCCGTCGACTCCCAAGGGGCTCTCGCCGTCCCACCTCGTAGCTGGGGGTCGGTATACGACGGCGGGCTGCTGCACCGTACCGCCCGAGTCCTGGCCGAAGCGGAAGCGGTGGGCATCGACGTTCCCGGTGACGTCCAGCGACTGATTGACACCGTGTACGCGGAGGACTTCGTCGAGCGGTTGGCGGGGGCCGCCGAGCAGGAGCAGCTGCGCATCCTGGATGCCGAGCGCCAGGCCGAGGAAATGGCCCAGACGCAGCTGGCCGCCATGGTAGGCATCCGTGCCCCGGCGGACGTGGCCGGTGATCTCCACCGACTCAGCGAGCGGACGGCAGGCGTCACGGAGGAGCTGCTGACGTCACGTCTGGGCGCTGACACTGGACGGGTGTTGTGCCTGTACGAGCAGAGCGATGGCTCACTGACGCTCGACGAGGCGGGGACGCATCCGCTACCTGAGGACATCCGTGGGCTCCCCCGCCGCCACCTGGCGCAGATCATTTCGCATGCCGTCCCGGTTCCGGGCAAGTG
Organism: Streptomyces sp. NPDC127108; assembly: GCF_042677545.1. Lineage (NCBI taxonomy): Bacteria > Bacillati > Actinomycetota > Actinomycetes > Kitasatosporales > Streptomycetaceae > Streptomyces > Streptomyces sp. NPDC127108. The sequence goes on from NZ_JBHXTE010000027.1 coordinate 81,765, forward strand.
GCTGCTGGGCGACAGCGGCTACGGGGCGCCGCGGGGCTGGGACGACCAGCCACTGCTCCGTGAGGTCGTACTGCTGCGGATGCGGCCAGAACCCGGCGAGGGCACAGGCATCGCCTGGTCCTGCTGCCACGGGGACCGCACCATCCGGACCTCCGACGTTGGCTTGGAGGTCGTGTAACCGCGATTTTGAGCCTCTCCCGAGGAGTGTGCTTCGCACGCCGCACACTTCCGCTAACGTCTTCAACAGCCGCCCTGGCGCACGGCGTTCTTCTCCGGTTGGCCGACGCCAGGGCGGCGCCACCCGCCTGCGCGGGCCAAGGGGATGACACGTGATCGCTTCGCACGCGGCACACGGTCCACCTCCGCATACGCAGAGATCCCCTCCCCATAGTGCCTCTTTACTGGAGTCCCATGCCACCGCCTGCCTACAACCTTCTCGACGAACCGTGGATCCCCGTCCACTGGTCACCGAACGCCTCTCCCCCTCCGACCGGCGAACCTCCCGATCGCATCGGACTGCGCGAACTGCTCCTGCGTAGCGGCAGCATCACCGGACTGGCCGTCACATCCCCTCCCGCGCACTCCGCCCTCCTGCGGATCCTGTACGCGCTCACAGCCCGAGTCACCGGTCTGGACGAGGTCGGCACCAGGGACTGGGGCACGCGACTCCAAGACGTCTGGGACGAGGGCGAGTTGCCGAGGGAGGGCATTGCCGAGTACTTCGCCAGGTACGAGCATCGCTTCTTCCTCTTCGACCCGAAGGGAGGGCGGCCGTGGATGCAGGACGCGCGCCTGGCCGAGCAGTGCGACGCGGACAAGACCGCCGGTGTGAACAAGCTGATCGTCACGCGTGCCTCAGGCAACAATCACGCCTGGTTCCGCGCCGACAGGGACGCCCGCCCCGAGCTGCCCACCGCGTCGGAAGCGGTGCTGAACCTGCTGGTGTGGCACTACTACGGCCCCTCCGGCCGCTGTTCGGCCCGAGAAGTGAACGGCACGAAGAGCGCCAGTATGACGGCCGGCCCGCTGCGTACCGCGCTCTCATACCACCCTGAGGGAGAGACCCTCTTCGAGACGCTGCTGGCCGGGCTGGTCAGACCGGAAGCCACCGTGACGCCCACGCGGGATCAGTGCCCCTGGGAGTGGGACGAGTTGCCGGACCCCGACAAGGCGCCCCGGGCTCCGGCCGGTCCCTGCTCGCGGCTCACCGCCTGCTCCCAGCACGCGCTGCTGCTCGTACCGCAGGGGCAGGACGGCCAGTTGGTGCGCGATGCCTACATCACCTGGGCGTACCGCACCGGCCGCATCCCGCGGAGCGACCCCTTTCTGATCTGGCAGGTGAGCCAGCAGGGCAATCCCTACCCGCGCCCGGCCGACTCCCGGCGTGCGCTGTGGCGGGACCTGGACGCCCTGCTCCTCAAGGAACCCCCCGGGACGGCCCAGCCGAGGCGGCCCGAGGTCTTCGCGTACGCCGTCGAGGTGTCGGAGGAGCTGCGGGTGCGGGCTCTCGGCTTCGAGCAGGAAGCACAGGCCAAGGACATCCAGTTCGTGTCCGGCACCACACCTCCGGTGCTGGGTTTCGCCGAGCGGGACTCACCGCGCACCGCTCTGCCGGTGGCGCGGCTGCGGCAGTTCGGGGAACTGTACGGGCGGCGCCTGGATCGCGCGGTGAAGCAGGCCTGGGCCGCCTACGTGCGCGACGCGAAGGCCAAGGGCGACACGTGGGCCGCGGAGGCTGCCGGGCGCTACTGGCCGCGCGCCGAAGCCGAGTTCTGGGACCGCTTCCGCCGCCTGGACCGCTCGGGCACGGTGCTGGACGCGGACTTCGACCGGGCTGGGTCGCGGGCGGCGTTTCTGGCTCTGGCTGTGGAGGCGTACGACACCGTGACGGCCTCCGTCACCCGAACCCAGCGCGGCGCCAAGGCCGTATCCGACGCCCGGATCGGCCTGTATGGAGGGGCCCGCAAGAAGAGCAGCGGGTCCACCAAGGGGCAGGACGCATGAGCACGCAGCGCGGACGAGAATGAGAGGGGCGAGGAACAGAATGACCACTCAGGCCACCACCGACCCGGCCTCGGCAGGGCGTCAGCGTCTGCTGGCCTACACCCAGTGGACGGAACAGCTCTGCCGAAAGGAGCCTGGGGCCCGTAGTGCGCTGCGCAGCGGTCTGCGTCGTGGGATCAACGACCGCTCGGCGCAGCGCATGCACCGGTTCGTAGCGCGCTGGATCCCGGAGAGCAGCCTCGGTTCAGAGACCGATCAGCGGGCTTACTACGCGGTGGCTGCGATGATCGCTGCGCAGCCGCGCAGCAGCGGATCTGCCGCCGCTGATCTGCTCGATGAGCCGGAAGAGACCGACGGCGGCGGGACCACGGGCACCGAACCCACGGTCGAGGCGGCCGCGGGGGCATCGGCGGGGCCGACGGGATCGCAACGCTATGGCACGAGTCTGGGCGCCGCGTTCGCCGCCGCTGTCACCGACAGTCCCGGCCGGGACAAGGCGATGCGGGAGTCGGGAGCCGAAGCGCGACTGAACGTCCTCACCCGGCAGAGCATTGACGGCTTGCACCGTCATCTACCCTCCGCTGTCGGCTACTTGAGGAATCTGGACGTTCCCGTCGACTGGGCCCGGCTCTTGAGCGATCTGCTCGCCTGGCCCGAGCACTCTGGGCGAATCTCTCGTCGTTGGCTGCAGGACTACTACCGGCAGCGCTCCGCGGATGCGGACAACCGAGCCAACCGCGCCGACGCCGAGGAAGCCGTACTCGACGAAACCGACCAGCCCGAAGCCTAAGGGTGACGGGTGCCGTACCCATGCGCCCGTTCCTGCCCAGAACTCCTGCGTCACACAAACCCATTCAGGGAGACATCAGTGTCCGTTGCCGCCCGTTTCATCGACATCCACATCCTGCAGTCGGTCCCGTTCTCCAATTTGAACCGGGACGACACGAATTCCGTGAAAACCGTCCAGTGGGGTAACACGCTGCGCACTCGTGTCAGCAGCCAGTCCTGGAAGCGTGCTGTCCGTGGCGTCTTCGAGGACAAGGTCGGCGAGGTCGCCCTGCGTACCCGCCGCATCGGCGAGCGCGTCACCCGGGAACTGATCGCGCGGGGCTGGGGCGAGACGGATGCCCAGCGCGGGGGCGCCCACGTGGCGGCCGCCAGCAGCATCAAGTACGAACTCGCCAAGGACCCTGCCGATCCCAAGCAGATCGTGCCCAACAAGGTGCTCACCAACGCGATGGTGTACGTGCCGGAGGCGGCGGTCGTGGAGTTGGCCGACCTCGCCGAAGTCCATCGCGCGACGGTGGAGAAGGCCAAGGACATCAAGAAGCCCGCCGACAAGAGCGTGCTGCCCAAGGACGACGTCGAGGCGATCCTGCGTTCGCGCAACGGCGTCATCAACCTCTTCGGCCGGATGCTCGCCGAAGTCGACAACGCCGGGGTGGACGGCGCCGTCCAGGTCGCCCACGCGCTGACGACCCACCAGACTGACGTGGAGCTGGACTACTTCTCCGCCGTCGACGACATCACCGCGGTCTGGGGCGACGCCACCGGCAGCGGGCACATGGGCCACGCCGAGTTCAGCGCCGGAACCTTCTACCGCTACGCCACGGTCGACCTGCGCGACCTCGCCACCAACATCGGCGACGAACCTCAGGCAGTGCGCGAGTTGACCAGCGCGTTCCTGAGTGCGTTCATCGAGTCGCTCCCCCAGGCCAAGAAGAACTCCACCGCCCCGCACACCATCCCCGACCTGGTGCACCTCTCCGTGCGCACGGACCGCCCGCTGTCGTTCGCCGCGGCCTTCGAGGAGCCCGTGCAGGCTCGGAACGGCTTCGCGCAGGTATCCCGTGCGCGGCTCGGTGAGTACGCCCAGGCGGCGAACAAGCTGCTCGGCACCGGGCGTGTCCTCACGTCGGGCTGGGCCGGTCTGGACGCCAAGGACCTGGCTGGCCTCGGCCAACGGCACGACTCCTTCGACGACCTGATCACCACGGCCCTCGATGCCGCGCTCGTCGGGAGCAAGGACGAGGGCGAGGCTGCGTGAACTCCCCCCGCACCCCGGATCCCCACGCGGAGACGGGCCTGCTGCTACGGCTGACGGGGCCCCTGCAGTCCTGGGGCGAGCGCAGCCCCTTCAACGAGCGGGACACCGCCCTGTTTCCCACCCGCTCGGGCGTCATCGGCCTCCTGGCGTCCGCGCTCGGCCGAAGCCGCGACCAGCCGCCGGACGACCTAGCCCGGCTGTCCCTGACGATTCGCGTCGACCGGCCCGGCGTACCGCTGCGCGACCTGCACACCGTCGGCGGCGGCCTGCCCGCCAAGGCCACCGTCACCACCGCGGAGGGCAAGAAGCGCTCCGGCGACACCGGCACGCTCCTCACGCACCGCACCTACCTCGCCGACGCGGCGTTCACCGTCGCCGTCACCGGCGGCCCCGCCGACGCAGAGCTGCTCAACCGGGCCGGGCAAGCGCTCATCGCGCCGCGATGGCCGCTCTTCCTGGGCCGCCGCTCCTGCCCGCCTGAAGGCCCCCTCCTCCTAGGCGCCACCACCGATCCGCTGCGCCACCTCGTCCACCTGCCCCTCGCCGCACCCCGCCCACGCGAGGGGTTCCAGGACGTCGCGTTCCTCTCCGACCAGCCCTTGAACCATCGCCTGACCGCACCAGAACCCGAACCGGAAGCGAACGAGGACCAGGACGGCGCGGAGCCCACCAGCGAGATCACCGACCAGCCGCTCTCCTTCCGCCCCGGCCACCGCGCCCACGGCACCCGTGACCTCTACCAGCGCGCCCTCCGCCTCCCCGCCGACCAGCACACCGGGCTCGGAGTCCGCCACCTGACCGCCCTCGCCACCTACGTAGCCGAGCACTTCGACCGCCCAGCCCTGGAAGGAGGCCGTCCTTGACCGCCTGGCTGACCCGCATCGCCCCCGACCAGCGCTCCCGCGACGTCCGCCGTGACCTCAACGGCACCGAAGCAGCCGTCGGACTCCACCGCCGCCTGATGACGCTGTTCCCCTCACATGCGGGCAAGGACCCACGTGCCCGCTTCGGTGTCCTCTTCCGCGTCGAGGACACCCCCACCGGAGTGCACATCCTCCTTCAGAGCACCCACGAACCCGACCTCGACCAACTCCCCACCGGCTACGGGAAGGCCGACACTCGATCCCTCGACACCCTCCTGGGCGCCCTGCGCCCCGGTCTGACCCTGCACTACCGGTGCGTGGCCAGCGCCGTCCGCAAACCCGGCGCCACCACCCGGCGCCTCTACAACCTGCCGGCCGTCGTCCCTCTCCACGGGGCCGACGCCGACGAATGGTGGCTGCGCCAGGCCGACACCGCCGGACTCAAGCCGCTCACCCACCACTCCCACCCTCTCGAAGCCGCCCGCGGCACACGCACCCCCCAGAACGCTCCCCAACAGCAGCGCATCCAGCATGCCCGCACTCAATTCGACGGCACCGCCGCCATCACCGACCCCGAACTCCTCCGCACGAAGATCACCGACGGCATCGGCCGCGGCAAGGCCTACGGCTGCGGCCTGCTCACCATCGCCCCCGCCCGGGAACCCGTATGACCGAAGCGCCAGCAGCAGGCCCTGCCCGCACCCACGCCAACGCCCGCCGCCAACTCGCCGCACCCACCGTCGCGATGCTGCCGCGCATCGCCGACTCCCTGTCGTTCCTCTACCTGGACATCGTCCGCGTCCACCAGGACGACACCGGCGTCCGCGCCGAAGTCACCAGCGAACAGCGGGGCACGGAGACCGTCTACCTGCCCACCGCCGCCCTCAGCTGCGTCCTGCTCGGCCCCGGCACCTCGATCACCGCCCGCGCCTTGGCGACCCTGGCCCGTCATGGCACCACTGTCCTGATCACCGGCGCGGGCGGCGTCCGCTGTTACGCCGCCGCCCTCCCCGACTCCCTCACCACCACCTGGCTCGAACGCCAGACCCGCGCCTGGGCGGACGACACTCGACGCCTCGCCGTCGCCACCGCCATGTACGAAAGACGCTTCGGCCACGGCACCGCCCCAGCCGCCCCCACCCTCGACCAACTCCGCGGCCTGGAAGGGCGACGCGTCAAAGCCCACTACCGGCTCCTCGCGCAGCAGTACAAGATCGGCCGGTTCCGCCGCGCCTACGACCCCGCCTCCTGGGACACCCAGGACCCCGTCAACCTGGCCCTGTCCTCGGCCAACACCTGCCTGTACGGCATCGTGCACGCCGCCATCCTCGCCCTCGGCTGCTCACCCGCCCTCGGATTCGTCCACAACGGCAACCAGCAGGCCTTCGTCTACGACATCGCCGACCTCTACAAGGCCGAACTCACCATCCCTCTCGCCTTCTCCCTCCACGCCACCGCGAACCCCGAAGCGGCCGCCCGCCGTTCCTTCCGAGACGGCCTGCGCCTCTTCAGGCTCCTCCCCCGCATCGTCACCGACATCCAGCAACTCCTCGACCCCGGCACCCCTTATGACGCCCCCGACCCCGAAGAACACCTCGTCGACCTCTGGGACCCCATCAGCGGCGCCATCCCCGGCGGAAAGAACCACGGAGCCGACACCTGACACCGCACCCGAAGGACCACACCACCCATGGCCTCGATGATCGTGCTCTCCGTCACCGCAGTCCCCGACCACCTCCGCGGCGCCCTCACCCGCTGGCTCCTCGAAGTCACCCCCCAGCTGTACGTAGGAACCGTCTCCGCCCGCGTACGCGACCAACTCTGGTCATCCATCACCGCCTGCACCGGCGACGGCACCTCAGTCCTCGCCTACCCCACCGACAACGAACAGGGCTTCGCCCTACGCACAGCCGGCCCCCAACGCCGCACACCGATCGACTTCGACGGCCTCACCCTCGTGGCCTTCCGACATGAAGGTAAAGAAACTGCAAATCCCTTGTAGACCTGCAGGTCGGGAAGGGTGGTCTCCGCGAGAGCGGAGGTGTTCCGCGGCCGCCGCAGCTCGTCTCACCGCGCAGTATGTGGTCTCCGCGAGAGCGGAGGTGTTCCGCCCTGGCCGCCGGACGGGAGCGCACCCGCACCGTGGTCTCCGCGAGAGCGGAGGTGTTCCGCTCATCGGCGTCGGCCTGGACGACCCGAAGTTGTGGTCTCCGCGAGAGCGGAGGTGTTCCGCCGCTCCTGGTCGTCCCGATCGACCCCGGCGTGTGGTCTCCGCGAGAGCGGAGGTGTTCCGCATCCGCGGACGGCGGGCGTGCGTGAGCTGGTGTGGTCTCCGCGAGAGCGGAGGTGTTCCGGGACCCGATGATCCGCGACGCTGCTACCTGTGGTGGTCTCCGCGAGAGCGGAGGTGTTCCGCAGATGGCGCACATCGGCCCGCAGATGCGGGAGTGGTCTCCGCGAGAGCGGAGGTGTTCCGTCCTCGGCGAAGGAGCGGTTCATGGACGCCTGGTGGTCTCCGCGAGAGCGAAGGTGTTCCGACAGCGGCGGCGATCGCGTCTTGCGGGCGCTGGTGGTCTCCGCGAGAGCGGAGGTGTTCCGTGGCGGGCCGCGACGAGCGTGGCCAGGTTGCTGTGGTCTCCGCGAGAGCGGAGGTGTTCCGGCGATGGACACCGCCAACCAGGACCACTGACCGTGGTCTCCGCGAGAGCGGAGGTGTTCCGCAGTACACGCGCGGCCGTTTGCCGGGAATGTGGTGGTCTCCGCGAGAGCGGAGGTGTTCCGCCTGGAAACAGGCCTCCACAGACTTCGGTGAGGTGGTCTCCGCGAGAGCGGAGGTGTTCCGAATTGGGACGACCGGATCGCCGAGGTTGCCGGGTGGTCTCCGCGAGAGCGGAGGTGTTCCGGAGGTCCCGGCCCGCGACCGGGGCGTGCTGCTGTGGTCTCCGCGAGAGCGGAGGTGTTCCGGTCCCACTGGGCGACCAGGTCGTCGCCCCAGAGTGGTCTCCGCGAGAGCGGAGGTGTTCCGGTCGCCGGTGCCGAGGTGGAGCAGACCTACCGGTGGTCTCCGCGAGAGCGGAGGTGTTCCGAGATCCCACGTCGCGCCGTCGTTACGCCAGAGGTGGTCTCCGCGAGAGCGGAGGTGTTCCGCCTGCACGGGATAGCTCGCGACGCCGGTGGCGGTGGTCTCCGCGAGAGCGGAGGTGTTCCGCTGCATGAGCCCCCATTCAGTCGGCTTTTTGCGTGGTCTCCGCGAGAGCGGAGGTGTTCCGGCAGCGCTGGCGGTGCCTCGCACCGTGCGGGTGTGGTCTCCGCGAGAGCGGAGGTGTTCCGCGCTCCAGGGGCCCCTCCTGGGCTCGCGGACGGTGGTCTCCGCGAGAGCGGAGGTGTTCCGGTCACTGGAGGCCGGTCCGGGCGTTCTCGATGGTGGTCTCCGCGAGAGCGGAGGTGTTCCGGTCGGCATCGGTGAGCGGCTGCTGCGCCGATAGTGGTCTCCGCGAGAGCGGAGGTGTTCCGAGTGCCAGAGCCAGGCCGAAGAGTTCGCGCACGTGGTCTCCGCGAGAGCGGAGGTGTTCCGCCCGCATCGCACGAGACCTGAACCTCAGCCCCGTGGTCTCCGCGAGAGCGGAGGTGTTCCGGTAGCCATGATCGGCCGGACCGGATGACGCGCGTGGTCTCCGCGAGAGCGGAGGTGTTCCGGAGCCGACGTCATGACCGGCCCGCTCAGAGTCGTGGTCTCCGCGAGAGCGGAGGTGTTCCGGCAGGATCAGTCCTGCCACAGAGCCGTGTTGTGTGGTCTCCGCGAGAGCGGAGGTGTTCCGCCGCTGACGACCCTGCAACAGCAGATCGTGCAGTGGTCTCCGCGAGAGCGGAGGTGTTCCGCGAGAGCTACAGCCGGAGAGCGACGCACAGCAGTGGTCTCCGCGAGAGCGGAGGTGTTCCGTCGTGCTTGATGATCGGCACGATGCTGGCGTCGTGGTCTCCGCGAGAGCGGAGGTGTTCCGCTCTCGCCGGAGGTCGGCTGGTTCCTGGCCGCGTGGTCTCCGCGAGAGCGGAGGTGTTCCGGCGCGCGCGGCGGCCCGCGCCCGGGCCTCGGCGTGGTCTCCGCGAGAGCGGAGGTGTTCCGGTGGACCCGCGCGGGCCGGGCTTGAGCTGGGCGTGGTCTCCGCGAGAGCGGAGGTGTTCCGTCGATGGCGTGGCACTGGCGCTCACGATGGAAGTGGTCTCCGCGAGAGCGGAGGTGTTCCGGCTTCGGTCGCGTTCTTCGCCATGCCCGTCTTGTGGTCTCCGCGAGAGCGGAGGTGGTCCGGACATGGCGCGGTTGTTCAAGGCGTGCCGCGAGTGGTCTCCGCGAGAGCGGAGGTGTTCCGCGTGCGGAGCCGGTCGCGCGCAGTCTCGTGCGGTGGTCTCCGCGAGAGCGGAGGTGTTCCGTCAGCGACCGGTCCGATGTCACGTTCAAGCAGGTGGTCTCCGCGAGAGCGAAGGTGTTCCGGCCTGGTCGGACGACATGGCGCGGTTCACGATGTGGCGAGAGCGGAGGTGTTCCGCAGATCAACCACGAACAGCGGAAGGAGAAGCCGTGGTCTCCGCGAGAGCGGAGGTGGTCCGCAGAAGGCTAGGAACTTCCCGATCAAGGACGGGTGGTCTCCGCGAGAGCGGAGGTGGTCCGGGCAAGGGCGGTGCCGGGTGCACCGTCACCGCGTGGTCTCCGCGCGAGCGGAGGTGGCCCGTCGTGGGCCCCGGCCCATGTGGGCGAGGAACTAAGGTCTCCGCGCGAGCGGAGGTGGTCCGCTCACCACCGCGCAGACCACCGCCTTCCGCCTGTGCTCTCCGCGAGAGCGGAGGTGGTCCGTGGGAGGCCGTACGCCTTCTCAAGACTGCTGAGTGGTCTCCGCGAGAGCGGAGGTGGTCCGACGACCGGGCCCGCGGCTTCGGCCAGGACGATGTGGTCTCCGCGAGAGCGGAGGTGGTCCGGTGCCGTAATCGCGCCCGTTCGCCGTCTCGACGTGGTCTCCGCGCGAGCGGAGGTATTCCGACTAGACAGCCGTCGGGTTCGCCTACAACGCTGAGCCAACCGCATACGTCGACGAGCCGCTCCTCTCGGCCGACCCAGCCCTGTGCCAAGGGCTCGACCCGAGCGACGCATGGCTGGGGGCAGTCCACACGCGTCTGGCCAAGGTCGCCGGTACCACCACCGTGCCGGGGCAGCGGGTACGGAGCGCAGTTCAGCGACCGTCGTAGGCGCGAGGTCCACAGCCAGGGTGACTCTTGCGTCATCCGCTGACCGCGGTGAAGACGGAGCCGGCGACCACAGCCCCGACAGCAGCTCCGGCAACAGTCTGGGCCACCGTGTGATCGCGCAAGATGATCCGGGACCAAGCGATCAGTGCAACGACCGGGGTGGCAATCCAAAGGAGCGGACTGTACGCGTCGGCGAGCATCGCGAGAGCCCCTGCGGCCACGCTCGTGTGGACCGATATCTTCCAGAACACCGTGATGGGAAGAAGAACGGCGAGGGTGGCCAGCATCGCAGCGACCAGAGCGAGCATCTGGCGGGGCGCCTCAAGCCAGAGCATGCCTCCGATGCCCGTGGCGACGGAGGCCATGATGACGGGTATGAGGAGCAGGCGGCGCTGCCTCTGGCCTACGTGCCGGTCGGCCCACATACCGCGGCGCATGCCGTACTTGATGTAGGCCACGGGGATCACCGCGGCGAACAGAACGGCCTCTAGCGCCCATGCGAGGCCTGTAAGAGGGTTGTCCTGGGCCAGACCGACGCCGAGGCTCACCAGGACTATGACGTTGCGCGGTTCCATGCCGTCGGTGATGAGTCGCGCGGAGCGGCTCTCCTCCTGGTGCGGCGCGATGCCGGTGGTGTTCGTCATGCGGCGACCGCTTCTCGGGACGTTGCGACGTGCCCGCTGAGATGGTTGGCGATCTCGGCGATGCGCGGAGAGGTGTAGTGGCGGGTAACGCGGGCGAGCCAACTCGCGTTCGCGAGGAGGTCGTGGCGCAGTGTCAGCAACGTGCTGGCCGGCCGGACGGCGTAGCTCTCGCCCTGAACAGCTTTGAGGCGGGCCACGCGCAGGCAGATGGCCTCGCGCGCCGCGCGGGCCTCTGCTCCGTGCAGGCCTGCGCCCCGGGCGGCGACGAGAGCTTCGCGGCGGAGGTCCTCGCTGACCCACGGCAACAGCTCGAACACGGCGTCGGAGATGTCCACAACCCGCTCGTCGAGGCGCCCGTAAAGGTCGCCCAGCCGCAGCCGGTCGTCCTGGGGAGAACTCCCCCGCTTGAGGTGGCGCAGGATCGCGTCCGGCGGGAGAACCGACACAAGCTCTACCCACAGCGGCCGCAGGGCTATCAGGCCTCGACGCTGCCGGATACCCCGGACCACCAGGTCGACGGCGCGTACCGAGCTGCCGATCAGAACGAACGTGATGGTGACGAACTGGAAGAGGGACCCTCCCAGGTGGAAAGCGGGCTCACTGAGCGGGTACTTCCAGGAGGCGAATCCGAAAGCCAGATACGAGATCCGGTAGGCGGGGTAGAGGCATCCCGCGAAGGCACCGAGCCCGAGGAAGCGCATGCACAGGCGCAGAAGTCGATCGTTGGCCCGGCGGGCGACCGTGAAGTACAGGAACGCGGCAGGGGCCAGTGCGGCCGCCATGCTCAGCAGGTAGCACACCAGGTGGACGGTGCCAGCCACATCACCGTACTGAGCGGAAGCAAAGTCCTTGGAGCCGTCGGCTGCGGTGATAGCGGGCGCCGCGTACGGGAATGCCGCAGTGGCGACGATGCTGAACACGGTGAGCACTGCCACGCGCGGCCTGAAGGCGACCCAACGGCGCCAGGGCTCTCGTTCGCTCCGCGGAACGACGGAATCAACCCAGCCCAGGAGAATGGTGCAGGCCACCATGATGGCCAAGTGCTTGGGCAGCACAGCCGCGTCCGGGAGGCCTGTCAGGTCGGCGAACAGGTCCTCGACGGCGGACAGCCGCAGAGTGGCGCCGATGGCCAGGATGACCATCGTGGCGAGGAAGGCTCGTTGGCCCGAAGTGGACGGGCGCTTGTAGACGCGGACTGCGACGACCACCCACAGCGGGATGGTGGTGAGCAGGTCTATGAGGTCATCGGTGGGCACGGTGCGTTCTTCCAGCAGTGAGGGCGGTTCAGAGGCTGTGGTGCATGCGCTCGACGAGAGGGTCACCCCGGTGCCGGGTCTCGCGGGCCTGCTGGGCGGCGACTCGACGCAGGCGGAAGGCGAACTCCTCGGCCTGGTCCTCGATCTGCACGTACTCGGGATCCAGCGGCGCCTCCTGCGAGCGCGCGCGGCCGAGCAAGCTGCCCCCCAGGAAGTTGGCGCTCAGGTACTCGTATGCCTCTGGTTCGGGTTCCGCTGGGGCTGACGGCAAAGGGACGGGCTTGTGGCCGAGCAGGAAGTGCCCAAGTTCGTGGGCAAGGCTGTGCACGGCAGCAGCGCCGGTGAGCTCCGGCGCAACCCACATCGCGTCGCCGTCACGGTCAGGACGTGTGATCCACAGACCGTTCGCGCGGAGGCCCTGGATGGGCGGCTCCCCTCTGAGGAGCTCCAGAGGGCGTGGGTACACCTTCTGGATGGACGCGAAGAGGGAATCGAGCGTGAGCGGTTCAGGGATCGTGAACGCGGCAAGCGCTCGTCGGATGTGACGGTCAGCGTGGATCACCGGGTCGTGCACCTTGCGTGGGGGGCGTTCGGTCAGCGGTCAGGGTGTTCGCCCTGCCGCTCCATCTGCTCGACCTCCTCGAGCTTGCTCGCGAACTGGGCGACACGGGCCTGCCCCTGCGGAGAAAGCCGACTTGCGGAGCGGGCGAGGCCAGCGAGCGTCTCGTTTCCCACCTGACGTCGCCCGCTGAGAAGTCGCTCCAGCTCGGCAACGACGCGACTCGCCTTGGTGTTGGCCTCGGTGCTCGTGAGGTTGAAGACGTCGAGGGGCATGTCGAAGAAGTCGGCCAGCACTGACATGTAGGAGACGGTGGGGTTGGGGCCTCCCTCCCGGCGGAGGCGACGGATGTACTCAGCTGTAATGGTGCCGACGCCGTGGCGGCGGTTGATCTCATCAGCGACCTGCTGGTTGGTGTACTCGACGTACTCCCCGGGATGGTCCGGGTTGGGCTGAGCTGCTGCCTCGAACAGGAGGTTGAGTCGGCCAGCGAAGGTCGGCCGCCCCGGGGAGGTTGGCGCTGGGGTCACGGGTAGTGGTCTTTCTGACGCGTGGTTAGGTGATCACCATAGCCGCAGGTCCAACGATCGTTGCAGGCACCCCGTAGCTGCAAACAATCGTTTGACTACTGATCGTTCGCATACTTACATGGATGCATGCAGGGCGCAGCCATCCGGTAGCCCTCTGCCACCCGTGTGCCCGTACTCGATCTGGGCCGCCACCCAGACAGGGAGCTGACCGTGCCCGTCAAAACCGCCGTATCGGCGCATGGCGCGTGGGGGATCAACGACCGCGCCAGCCCATCACCAGGCCGCCCTCAATGCGGGTTCAGCGACCCCAGCCCATAGGGCGCGAGGCTCCGCGCCCCCGAAGGGCTTCACCCCGCAGGGCGCCCCGCGCGCTTGGCTTCGAAGTCAGCCTGCCACTGCGCATCGGCGACCTGCTTAGCCTTGCGCACCCGGTCGGCCGGAAGACCGTAGAGGTCGGAGAGGTCGGGGACCCACTCATCCTTCATGCGCCCGATCCCGAGCTCCATTTCAGAGACGTCGGATGCCTGTACGCCGAGCCGCCGGGCGACGTCCTCCTGCCGGAGGCCGGCGCGTGTACGCAGTACCGCCAGGCCCGCGTCCGGGGAGAGCGGCTCCAGGAGATCCGACCGAGAAACGCCCAGCGTCTCAACGAGGACGGCGAACAGCCGCGAGCTGGGAGCACCTTTCCCTCCAGCCCAACGGCCAACCGTTCCGACTGAGACTCCGACCGCCGTCGCCACATCACCCATGGACCAGCCTCGGTCCTGGTAGGCGGCACGGAACCCGGCTGGGCTGAAGTCTCGGACACTCTTCACTCGGCAAGTATCCCAATCGCCCCAGCAGAGGGCACCGACACCAGAAGTGGAGATGGAAATGATGGGTCGGAAATGATTGTATAATGATCACGTCGACGGGGCTCAACAGCCTGTCGATGATGATCACGGCTGCGATGCGCAGCCCTCGAAGTAACGAGTACGGCTCACTGACAGGAGCGCCAACTCCCAGCCAGTGAGCCGGACCCACGAAGCAGTGCATGCCGCAGCGGGCGTCGAAATCCTCGCGGCTGCACCCTGGTCGTGGCGGCGGAGCCTTGCCCTGTCGCCACTGGACAGACAGGTGACGCTGTCGCCTGCCGTCGAGGAGTGATTGTGTCATGGGACTCCCAGTAGGGGCATCTACTGCGGGCGCAGCGACGCTCGCGGGGCCCGACGGGCTGGACCTCGAAGCCCTGGCTGCCGTTCTCCGGCTGATCATGGAGGCAGGGGACCTCCGGCCACTGGAACGTGAGCCCGAACCACTGCACATGGGCTACGAGGAGGCCGCTCGGCGGCTGAACATCCCGGAAAAGTGGCTGCGTGCACGCATTGGGGTGCTCCCTCACCGGAAGATGGGGAAGCACGTCAAATTCGCCGAAGAAGACATAAAGGCGATTTCGGCGATGCACTTCATAGATCCTGACATCGAGATAAGTCTCAATGCCAGCAGTGCAGGGCGCCAGCGGCCGCTCAAGCCGTCTGTGCGATCTCACACGCGTTCGCGCGCCTAACCTTCCCCATTCAGGCGTTTCGAATTCCATGGATGCGTACGCCAAAGATCGCCAGGAGTTCCCCTGTGACTCAGCCACCTATGCTTACCAGTTTCCTACCTTCCTTGAATTCAGCTGTCCAGTCCGCACTGATCGGTGATTGGACTCCCCTGCTGAAAGCAGCAGGAACAAGCGGCAAAGAATGGGCGGATAACGCCCCTTGCGCAAACTATAATTCAGACCTCTTCTTCCCTGAAGTGGAATACCCGTGGAGCGATCCCGAGCAAGTTCGCCGCGACCATGGCTCTGCGCTCAGGGAACCTCTAAGCGCCTGCGCAGCGTGCCCGCTTTCGGTTTCTGCCCGGTGCCTGGTCGAGTCACTGAGGCACGAGGACAGGTACGGGATTAGAGCCGGACTCCTGGCTTCGGAGCGGCCTGCGCTCCTGACTGCCTGGAAGAGCCGGATTGACCATGAAGCTGTAAGCGCAGTTCTACGTGGAGTACCAGCGACCATAACCCGCCTGGAGCGCGAGGAAGTCCTTTCTCTCCTTTCCGCAGATCGTTCTCTCAATCTCGATGCGGCGGCACGCGGGTTGGCAATATCCGGCAAGTACCTCTCCCAACTCCTCCGTGATCACCAGCAGCAACTTTGGAATCTCACCGATCCGATGCATGCATCGACTGGCGGAGCAATCAATGAGTGAAGCAGTAACGGATCTCGTATGGGTTCATTCAAAATCCAAGAGAGCCGCACGCCTGGTGATTTTGGCTTTGGCCCGCGAAGCGAACGATCAAGGGGCAGTAAGTCTGTCGCTGGACCAGATCGCAGAGCTTACGAGCCTGTCGTCTCGCACCGTGACGAACTGCGTCGCAGAGTTGTGCGAGCTGGATGAACTGACGTGTGATCGTCAGGGCGGCAGAGGTAAAACTAACCACTACGCGATAACCCTAAAGCCTGGAACTGTCCGCTCGGAAAAATATGCGGTCGCCCCGAAACCCAGAAGCAGCTTCCAGGCAACAGCCTCTGAGACACCTCAAGCTGAGGCAGAAACCTGGAACGGTTTTCCCGGAAAATCTCACGGAGAGCCACCCCATACCCGAAGTGTTGTTACTCCCTTCGGGAGTAACAACACTTCAAGCAAGCAAGCTAGCTCGCACCCCCGCGACGCTTCGCCGAACCACAGCGTTGACACAACTGCCGATGTTCCAGCAGGCGCTGAGGCCGTCGTCTCGGCCTTGACCCGAGCAGGCATGCTCGTCGGTTGGCGGTTGAACGGTGCCGAGTGGGATCGGGTAGCAGCTCTCTCAGCCCGCTGGGGTCCTGAACGACTAGTCGAGATCATCAGCCGACGCTGGGACCCGAAGCGCCCTCCCCAAACTGCTCGATACCTGCTGCGCATTTGGGCCGACCTTCCGTCGAACTCAGCCAGCGCTGACCAAGGGGACAACGTCGTTCCTCTACGACGCACCCCTGGCGGATGGACTCCCTTCCAAAACACCGTGGATTCGATGGCCTATCAGAATGGATTTTGAGCATGGCTAAGCCCGAACTCGCGGCCACCTCCAGGACGATGCGATCCCTGGAGCGCATCATCGCCGCGAAGGGAATTCATCTGGCTCCTGACTGCACACTGCCTGAGCGGGAGGAACCCGGAGACCCTCAGTGGCATCGCGAAGCGCGCGCTCAGTACGCCCTGGGACGTTGGCAGACAGCGACCCCAACTCGGTACTGCGGGGCCGAAGCGGCACTCCCCCAGGTCGTTGCGTGGGCGGACAGCGCGCTCGCTGACCCTCTCTCGGCTGGAACTCTCCTGCTCACCGGTACGACCGGCACTGGGAAGACGCACGAGGCGTACGGCGCACTCCGTCACATCGCCGCTGCTGGGCCCGAGCGCTACGAAGTGATTGCCATCAACAGCGCGGAAATGTACGGCCGCTTACGCCCAACCCACGTGATCGGCGCCTCGGAAGGGGAACTGAGGCGATTGAGCCGGGTGCAGTACCTCTTTCTGGATGACTTCGGCACATCGAAGGTGTCCGAGTGGACCGAGGAGATCACATACCGGTTGATCAATCACCGGTACAACCACTGCCTTCCGACGATCATCACGTCAAATCTCCCTGCGAGGAACCAGAACGGCCCCGACCTCGCGGACTTCGTCGGCGACCGAGTCGCGAGTCGGCTGGCCGAGATGGTGACGGCGCTCGTTCCCATGGTTGGGAAGGACCGGCGTCGTCCGGAACGGAGCGTGGCTTGATGCCAGTTCGACTCCGCGGCTCGCGCCTCACGGCCGAGACCCTGTCCAAGGGCTGCGTCTACGTCGGCCAGGGAAGCCCCTATGCGAATCCCTTCCGGCCCGGGATCCCCAGCGCCTCCTTCCCTGGGACCTCGATGACCGCCGAGGAGGCCACTGACCTCTTCGCAGCGACGCTTCGAGGCCCGGTTGGACATAGGTACGCCGAGCGATTCTCCGCCGCCCTGGGCGGCCTGGATCTGGTCTGCACCTGCCGCCTGGACGTGCCATGCCACGCAGACGTCCTCCTCCGCCTGGCCAACGAATCGCCACTTCCCTGTCCTGACATCCCGGGCAGCACCCACTACTTGAAAGGCACCACGCGATGACCCACCCGATCATGGCCTCGGCGGCCGAGCGCCTCTCAGCCTCCGAGAGGCGCCGCACGACGGAGCGGGAGACTGCGTTCCGGACGTGGGGTCCAAGGTCACTCGCTGCCGCCTCCAAGTACGCCCGCACGCTGCTCGGCGAAGAAGCACGCTCACTTTCCTGGGATGTTCTCGGAATCCTCCCCTTCGACGACCACCTGCAGGCTGTGGCATCCCTGGACACCGTGGAGTTCCAGCACTTGGAGCTCTACTACAGCGGCGAAGGCGGGAAGGAGCGTCTGCTCCTGCGTGTGTCGTGCGTGTCCTGCACCAGTCAGTTGGTTGAGGAAGTGACCTCGCTGGAGCACCTCGGCCGACTGCTCTCCCGGACCACTGCGTGGCAAGAGATCAACGGGCGGAACGGAGATGCACGCTGATGTGGCGCAGACGGGAGTCACCGGTGCCTGCGGATGCAGGCATGCGTGGCTGGGACTACGCCGCGATCATCACCTTGGCGACGGTCGGCTTCACCCTCTCGTACGACGCGCTTCGTCAGGTGGCGATCGCGATACACGTGCGCCCCAATCTGTCGTACCTCTTCCCGATCGTCATCGATGGCTTCATCGCGTACGGAGTCAGAGCGATCGTGTTGCTCCGGCACCATCCTTTCCCCGCCCGTCTATACGCGTGGTTTCTCTTCCTGGCCGGCACCGGTGCGAGTCTCTGGGCCAATGCCTTGCATGCCGTCACCCTGAATCGTGGTCCGCTGTCCGGGCCGTCCGCCCTGCGCCTGGACGACCGCGTCGTCGGAGTCCTGTCCACCCTCGCGCCGTTGGCACTGGCGGGGTCCGTGCACCTCTACACCGTGATGGCGCGGACGGCGGAACCGTCCGTCCCGGACCATCGGGTGGCTGGTCCAGGTCCGGCTCAAGCGCACGAGGGGGAAGACGGTTCCGAGCAGGAACAGGTACCTACCGTCCGCTCCTGGGCGAGTGAGCCGACATCGGATTCGAGCAACACAGGCATCGCCGTGGACGGACGGACGGGAAGCTCCACTGGCCCCGGACAGGGTGGGTCAACGATCACCCCTCGCCCTGTGAATCCCCATGCTGATCAGGTGACCAGCGAACACGTGGCGGACAGCGACAGTCCTCATGAACCACCGCGGGTCACACCCGGTCCAGGCAGCTCCCAAAGCGGGGGCAGCTCGCCGCCCTTGGACGGGTTCGATGTACGTCAAGGGCATTCGCAGACGGAGGAAGGTGATCTCCCGGACCAGGCGGACGCACCCGTCCGGGACGGCGATGACTCGACCTGGGACAGGGAGGTCGTGGACGAGTGGATGAAGGACCTTTTACCCATCGCACGAGAGGCTTCAGAACGTGCCGGGCGGATCAGTCGGTCCGTGGTCCAGGACGCGGTCCGTGCACACCAGCCCATCAGCAATGACCGCTTGGGCGCCTTGCTCGCGCATCTCAAGCAGGAGGCCAGGCAGGTTCCGCAGTCCGCAACCGCGAGCCCCGGCGGTGAGTTGTGGTGATCTGATCGTCCAGGTGAGTTCCGCGGTCACTGCGTCGGAGAGTTCCCGGTGCGGTGACCGGTGCTCGCCTACTCGACCAGGAAGGCAGTCCGTGCTGCGATGAGGTGAAGACGCGGCCCAGCCCACGCAGGATGAGGCCATGCGGGCAGCGGTTGAGTTGGATCGACTCCCCCAGGCTGGCAGCTCTCTCCTAGCTGTTTCAGTGCCGGGGCTCCCCCTTGACCACGACGAGGTCGCGTACGCGCCCATCGTCTGCTCCACGGCCTGGCTGTGTCAGTCCCCACGGGCTCTGGTCCACTTGTTGTGGGCCGTCGCTGAACGTGACGACTTGTCCATGCCGGAGTGCAGTTGACCCGGCTGAACGCAGCTTCAGTCAAGTTCGGGAGCCCGTATGAAGCGGGTCATCGGCCGCAACTGGTGGTTCTTAGTTCTCTCATGAATCAGCCGACGGGGAAACAGCGGCGCCCCCTGCCTGCCCCTGCCAGTAGGCGAGCTCATGGCGGATTTCGAGGGTGTCGGGGTGACCTTCGCCCAACATCCGCACCGCATCGGGCAGCAGCTCGGCAAAGGCGTCCGCGGCACCGGCCGCATCCCCCGCCTCCCCCCGCGCGGCGGCCAGGTTCTGGCGGAAGACCACGGTGTCGGGGTGGTCTTTGCCGAACATCCGCACCACGTCGGGCAGCAGCTCAGCGAAGGCGTCCGCGGCACCGGCCGCATCCCCCGCCTCCCCCCGCCACCGAGCCAGGCTGTGGCGGGTGATCAGGGTTTGAGGGTGGTCTTCACCCAGCACCCGCACCATGTCGGGCAGTAACTCAGCGAAGGCGTCCGCAGTGCCAGCCGCGTCTCCCGCCTCCCCCAGCCAGTAGGCCAGGTCGTAGCGAGCGTTAAGGGTGTCGGGGTGGTCTTCCCCCAGCACCCGCACCGTGTCGGCCAGCAGCTCAGTAAGGGCATCCACGGCGCCAGCCGCATCCCCCGCCTCCCCCCGCCACCGAGCCAGGCTGTGGCGGGTGATCAGGGTTTGAGGGTGGTCTTCACCCAGCACCCGCATCCTGTCGGCCAGCAGCTCGGCAAAGGCGTCCGCGGCACCGGCCGCATCTCCCGCCTCCCCCCGCCAGTAGGCCAGGTTGTGGCAGTGGTTGAGGGTGTCGGGGTGGTCTTCACCCAGCACCCGCACCGTGTCGGCCAGCAGCTCGGCAAAGGCATCTACGGCACCGGCCGCATCCCCCGCCACCCCCCGCCAGTAGGCCAGGTTGTGGCGGTAGTTGAGGGTGTCGGGGTGGTCTTCACCCAGCACCCGCACCGTGTCGGCCAGCAGCTCAGCAAGGGCATCTACGGCACCGGCCGCATCCCCCGCCTCCCCCCGCCACCGAGCCAGGCTGTGGCGGGTGATCAGGGTTTGAGGGTTGTCTTCACCCAGCACCCGCACCGTGTCGGC
>NZ_JBHXTE010000027.1:102105-137798 GCF_042677545.1 Streptomyces sp. NPDC127108
CGGCCGCATCCCCCGCCTCCCCCCGCCACCGAGCCAGGCTGTGGCGGGTGATCAGGGTTTGAGGGTTGTCTTCACCCAGCACCCGCACCGTGTCGGCCAGCAGCTCGGCAAGGGCATCTACGGCGCCAGCCGCATCCCCCGCCTCCCCCCGCCACCGAGCCAGCTCGTAGCGGGCGGTCAAGGTGTCGGGGTGGTGGGGGCCGAGGCGCCTGGTGGTGGTGTCAGCTAAGCGTTGGAAGTGGGTGATGGCGGCGCTGGTTTGGCCGCTCTTGCCGAAGCTTCGACCGAGGCCGTACAGCACCCTGTAGGCGTCTGACCGGTACAAGGCGTCTTCGGCGTGGCGGGTCAGGGCTTCGGTGTTAACGCGCAGGGCCTGAGCGAAGGCGGTGTCCCGCTCGATTTCGGGCCAGGCGGCCGCGAGGACACCAGCGGCGGTGCGGGCGTACTGGTCTCGCTGGTCGGACGTGAGAGTGTCGCGGGTGGCCCGCTGGATGAGCTGGTGGACGCGGACGGCCTCGTGGGGGACATCCGGCCGGTGGTCGATAAGGCTGAGCCGGCTAAGGGCTCGCAGGGCGCGTACCGCATCCGGGCGGGAGACGGGGACCGGTTCCGCGGTGGGTCTAGGGCCGGGGCCGGTTGCGGTGCGGTGGGCGGCGAGACGGGCGCAGGCGATCTCGCCGGTCAGGACGTCTTCCGGTATGCCGTTGGCGTCGAGCAGGGCAGCCAGGTGGAGCAGGGGCCGGGCCAGGCCAGCAGGGCGCAGGGTGTCGGCGCGGGCGATGGACAAGTGCCAGGCGGCGCCAAGGGCAACGGCCTGGTCGTCGGGCAGGGCGTCGGGGGCGAGGTCGGTGAGATGGGTGGCGTGGTCGGCGAGCAGGCGGCGGTAGGTGGCGATGCTGTCGCCAGAGTCGATGAGGTAGGCGGCGGCCTGTGACAGGGCCAGGGCCAGGTGGCCGAGATCAGCGGCCAGGGCGGTGAGCTGGTCGGCGGGCTCAGTCCGGCCGTGGGCGGCCAGGGACGTGGTGAGGTAGGTGAGGGCTTCGGCTTCGGTGAACAGGCCGACCTCGACCAGTCGGCGGCCTTCCCCGGTCAGGGCGGCGTCGCGGCGGCGGGTGGTGACCAGGGTGCGGCCGTGCGGGCTGGCTGGCGGCCATAGGCCGTTCAGATCCGCCGGGTCGGCGACATCGTCCAGGACGATCAGCCACCGGCACGGCGAGGCTGCGGATTTGGGGGTCAGCCAGGCCAGGAATGCTCGGGCGGCCTGGTCCGGGTCATCGGGGTCAGCCCGGCACAGCTCAATACCGGCCTGGGCGTATCCGCTCATGATCGAGGACCGGCCGCTGGCAGTGATCCAGACCAGGACGTCGAGGTTGTCGGCGTCCCAGGCGGTGCGGGCGTAGTCGGCGGCGAGCTGGGTCTTGCCCACCCCGCCCATCCCGGTCAGCACCTGGTGCAGGATCGCGGTGCCCCCGCCGCCGACTGCCGCCCGCAGCCGGTCCGCCTCGCCGCGGTGCTGGAAGGACTGCGCCCGCGAGGGGATGACACCGACCTGGTGCGGCCACGCCGCAGGTTCCCGAGGCGCGGTGTGCCGGTGCTGATGGATGTCCCCGGTGATGGAGCTGGCGGCGATGCTGCCGTTGGTCGCCGTGATGCTCCTGAGGCCGTCCGCGTCGGTGTGGTGTGGAACCCCAGGTGGGCTTGCGCTAGCCGGTCCGCTCAGCCCTGCGGCGGATCCGGCACAGGAGGGGGGCCGATGTGCGCACCGCCATGGATCACACCACCGGCGATCGCACCCTGCTCGGCGTGGATGTCCACCGTGTTCGCGGCCAGCCCGCCCGCTCCGGCCACCACACCCGACTGCGGCGCGTGCTGGGCGAGCAGACTGCGCAACTCCTCGGCCGCCCGCTCACGCTCAGCAGCGTCCAGACCCTCCAGCAGCGTCTCCATACGCGTCTGCCAGACAACCTCCGCCCGGCCGCGCGCCCGCTCCGCCTCCGCCGCATCGGCAACATCCACACAGGCCGCCGTCTCATCCAACCGCTCCAGCTCGACCTGCTCACGCTGCGCATCACCCCGGCCGAACCAGCGCGCCACCGCCTGCCGCAACCCCGCCCACGCGTCCGTACCCGCCGCTGACACCAGCGCCGCGCCCCCGGACGCGGCCAGTGCGGTCAATGCCTGATCAAGCATCCCAGCCCCCCTGGCTCCATGCCGTCCCAGCGAGCGTAGCGCCCAACCAAGCCCCCCGCAGAGCCTCTGCAATAAGCACCCTCCGCCAAGAGAAACCCCGGATCAGGTTCACTCTTTGCGGTTGGCAGCACAGTTCTCACGGGCAGCCTCAATTGGATGGGCTGGGGGTGCTCCGGGCGATAGGTTGACGCGATGATCAACCTGCAGGTTCGTCACGAGTCGGGAACCGTGGTGGCTGGGTCTGAGTATGGAGTCGCCTGGGACAAGTCGCTCGCAGAGATTGAGCGGTCGCAGTTTCCAATGCTCGCCGGTGTTTGCCCGTTCGCCGACACCGTCTTCAATACTTGGCAGATCCCCATGCTGCTGGAGGAGTTGGAACGCCTGCCCATAGCGCGAGGTGGTCCCTGGGTTGATGCGGTGCGAGCCTTGTGCAGGACTGCTGAGGAAGGCGCTCACCGTTACGTCTGGTTCGTTGGTGACTGATCTCGTACCTTTGATCCCGCCGATGTC
Source organism: Streptomyces sp. NPDC127108 (assembly GCF_042677545.1). Taxonomy (NCBI): domain Bacteria; kingdom Bacillati; phylum Actinomycetota; class Actinomycetes; order Kitasatosporales; family Streptomycetaceae; genus Streptomyces; species Streptomyces sp. NPDC127108. Next base: position 104,806 of record NZ_JBHXTE010000027.1, read on the forward strand.
ACGCGAATAAGACCTGCTTGCAGCAGAATTCGAAGACTGCGCGACCGAGCGTCTGGCGCTTGAGCATCTTGATGCGGTTGACATGGCCTTCGACCACACCCGCGTTCCGCGGGTACGTGAGGCCGCCGAGGTCGCGTCTCCTCCTGCTGACTACTCCCTCCTGACGCATGTCGGCGTCTCGACCACACGCAGCGACATCGCGCTGCCATACAGCGTGTGCGCACCACTTCTGCTCTGTGGTCCGGTGGTCCCATGGCTGAGCGTTGCCCTCCGGCACCTAGTGTCGGACGCTCACGCGTGCTGGAGCACGGAATACTAAGAAGCAGATTCCTAGCAAAGCACTCGCCTTTCATCTGCCATGTGATTACTTCCCAGCCCCCTGACAGGATTTCCGCACAGACCGCACCCGGGGATCCCGGCGCGCAGGAAATCGCCCTGCCCCTGTGCAACTTCTGCCCTGAGGGGGCTGGTTCATTTTGAGATAGTTCAAGGCTCCTGCCAGCGCAAATATTCGCACCTCAGCCGAGAATCCGCGCTCGAATTTGTTCGCGGGTAATGCCCGGCGTTCCGTCCCGACTGCTGCGCTAACAGTTGGCCATACAGCAGTGAAGTTGGCAGCAGTCGGGCACCAGCCTCCGAACGCGGTTCCCATGAATAGGAGCTGGGCAACAGTCACTGCGTTTCACCCCTCGATTCCTTCTTCCAAACCCACGCTCCAAGGTCTGGCTCCTCCATGCCTCATTCCACTCGGTTTACACCTATATGCACCAGACTAGCCATGATTTCAGCCTTCGTTGTTCTTTCCTCTGGTTGTTCCAGCTCTTCCCACAATGCAGCGTCGCTAGGAGCCCATCAGCCGACCCCTATATCGACGAGCTCCGGTTCCTCCGCGACTTCCGCCCCTGGCGCTACCGAATCACGCCTGCCTCCGCCCAAGTCCCTCCCGCCCAAGGTCCCGACCGTCGCTCGCGCCTTCGCCACGGCCTACGCGGAGCATGACGCCGCGGATGGCGGTGACCGCTCGTACGCTGACGCGGGCAAGCGTGCTGCACGGCTGGCAGTTGGCGAACTAGCCATGGATCTGAGGCAAAAGCGACCCGGCCAGGAAGCGCCCTGGGCCGCGCTGAGAGCGCATCAAACGATGCAGACGGCCAAGGTCACTTCTGTTGAAGTGCCCGACGGCGCCCCGTTCCCCACTCACTCGACCGCCTTCGTACGTGTTGTGTACGTGCTCACCAGCAAGCCGAAATCCGGGGCCGTCGAGCGCAGGTCGGAACAACTTGCTCTTCGGCTCGTGCACACCCAGTTCGGTTGGCGAGTTGCCGAACTTCCCTGGGCGTGACGGCCGAATGAAGAAGATCGCCTACGCCTGCCTTGCCCTGGTGATGGCCCTGGTCCTCCCAGGCCTCACTCTGCTGACGGCGTTCGGAGGCGCCGATGCCGCCAAGACGCAGGAGACAGGGCCAGGGGGCGGGATCGCACCTGGAGCCAAGGTGCCGGGCTGGGTCCGCGCAATCATCGATAAGCATGCAGGGCTTTGCCCACAGGTCACGGCGTCCTTGCTCGCAGCGCAGCTCTACGCCGAGAGCGGCTTCAATCGAAACGCCACATCCCCCGTCGGGGCTCGGGGAATTGCTCAGTTCATGCCCGGGACCTGGAGTATGTACGGTGTCGACGGAGACAGCGACGGCGACAAGGACATACTTGATCCGGAAGATGCGATAGCCGCGCAAGCACATTACGACTGCGTACTGGCCAAGGCGGTCAAGGGTGTGCCGGGCGACAGCACGGACAACATGCTCGCCGCGTACAACGCCGGAGAATACCCGGTCATCAAGTACGGCGGAGTTCCTCCTTATCGCGAGACCCGAGACTACGTGAAGAAGATCCGGTCTCTTGCCGACAAATGGGCAGCAGACGATGCCGCGCCTGGCGGGAATTCAAGCAAGCACGCGGACCGCGCGATCACAGCGGCTAAGAGGGCGCTTGGCACGTGGTACCGCTGGGCGGGAACGTGCACTCCGCCCTTCGAGGGAGCCGGTGGCTGCGACTGCTCCTCCCTCACCCAGATGGCGTGGGCTGCTGGAGGCGTGAATCTGCCTCGTCAGACCTACGAACAGGTACGCGCAGGGCACGCCGTGAAGAGCATCCCCCAGCTCCGACCCGGCGACTTGCTGTTCTCGGAACCCAGCAGCGCGGGCCCCGGTCACGTCGGCATGTATATCGGCAACTCCCAAGTCATCGATGCCCCGCATACCGGCGCCACAGTACGAATCCAGTCCCTGAGGGTCTGGAAATCCCAGATCGTTGCGATGCGGCACATCGGCTGACCTAGCGGCTCGCACCTTCTACCCAATCCTCTCCTGCAAGGGATTCACATGAACGCCCTGATTTCTGTTTCCGATCCGACCCTGCACACAACTCTCGCGGCTGGCGCCGATGTGGTCAGCGGCGTCAAGCCCAACTGGGGACCTTTTGGCAAGCTGGGTGGTACTACCAAAGTCGTCCTCGGCGTGATGGCCGCCGCAGTCCTGGCCATCGGCGTGGCCGCGTTCCTTGCTGGAATCGCGAAGAGCCGCGGCTGGTTCGGTGACCAGCAGTCCACGATGGAGAGCTCTCGCGGCAAGGGCCTGATGGTCGGCGGGCTGACCTGCATATTCCTCGTCGCCTCGCTCGGCACCATCGTCGGGATCACTTACGGCATGGGCGTGTGAGCCGTGACTGCTCGACTCCATAAGACAAGGGCCGCTACCTCCCGGCGGACACAGAAACGCTCGGGCGCCAAGCTCTGGGGAGCAGCCGCAGCGGTGGTGGCCGCGCTCACCGCTATCGGTGTGATCGTGAGCGTGTCCACGAGCAGCGAATCAACGACGTCTTCAGCCCCTGCACAGCCACCATCAGCGTCGAAGACTGTCGGGCCCCAGGGCAGGCCCGCCGACGGCGAGCCCGTCAATCTCCCTCGAACCGAGGCCGGCGCCAAAGCAGCCGCCGCGAACTACACCGTCAGGATGGGGAGTTCGCGCTTTCTGACCAACCAGGATGCGCGGCATCGGACGATGTCCTCCATCACCTCACAGGCCACCAGGAAGGAACTGGTCAAGCGGGCTGATGACGTGGCGGACGAGACCCGCAGCGACCTTCGCGGAGACAACAGGAAGCTCCGCCCTGAACACGCCATCGCGCGAACCGGAGTGCTGGCCGCCCACACGCTCGGCTTCGATACCCACAAGGCGACTGTGCGCCTGTGGACAACGACCGTACGAGGCAGCAGCAAGGGCAGTGCGGCGCCGAAGGCAGCGTTTCACTCCGTGACCGTCAGCTTGGCCTGGGAGGCCAATAGCTGGAAACTCGCTGGGAGTTCCACTGGTCAGGGCCTCGTCGCACCGGTCGATACTCGGCAGGCGACCAATGCCGCGGCCGACTTCGCGGACTACACGTCGCACTCCTCCCGCGGGCCCGTCTTCAGCGGGGTGACGGCGACCGATGGCCTCCCCTCGGCGTACCCGCGGGACAGGAGTGGCGCTCGTGCTGCGGCCACCAGCGCGGTGATGCTGTACGGCGACAGCCGCTTCTTCACCGACACCGGCTGGCGTCATCGAATGCTCAAGTCGACTGCCGCGCCGAGCGTCCTGGAGAACGTGCTCGGCGAAGCCGACTCCACCGCCCGGATGGTCACCGAGAACCGCGGGTTGGGCTCGGACGGGAAGACATTGGACGGCGGTCTGCTCATCACCCGCACCGCCGTCCTGGGCTCCCGCTGCGTGACGTACTCCGATCAGGCCGCGAGCTTCGAGCTGTGGACGACGTCGGTCGGCGGCATCGCCGGTGACGACGAGGAGGAACGTCCTCAGGTCAACTTCCTGCGGATGACCGTGGATCTCGCCTGGTCCGGTGGCACCTGGAGGACGACGTCGGTCGCACCGTCGCAGCCCCTGGTGCCGAATCCACCGATGGACCGCGAAGCATCTCCGGCCCAGAGCTTCGCGAACGTGGGAGGGGCCAGCAATGCGCCTTCGCTTGCGTGAGGATGCTCCGGGACTCCTGTCCATCGAGCGGACGGACTCGGACCGCCGATGGGCGCGGCGGCTGATGACCCTGCTCTCGGTGAACGTGTTCGTCGGCTTCCTCTTCGTTCCCTCCGCAGTGGCCAACCCCTTCTGCCACATCCCGATGGTCTGCGAGGTCAAGAAGGCCATCGACTTCGTGAAAGACCCGTTGGGCTTCCTGCTCCAGAAGCTCACAGAGGCGAACATATGGTTCCTGCGCAAGATGCTGGAGCTGATCCAGAACACCACCAAGGTGGATCTGACCAGCGCCGGATTCCTGAAGCAGTACGCGATCATCTTCGCTGCCTCGTCCCTGATCACGGTCGCGCTGTGGCTAATCGCCGTGGCCAAGCGCGCCGTCCGTGGGGTCGGCCTCACGACCGCGATCGGCGAGGCCATCGGCTTCCTCCTTCTTCAGTTCGTGGTCAACGCCCTGACACCCGGCGCCATCGCCCTCCTCATGAAGGGGATCGACGAGGTCACCGCGGTCTTCGAGCCGTACGCCACCCAGAACTTCAAGCCCTTCCTGGAGAACCTGCTCAAGGTCATGGCGGCCAAGCCGTCGGAGGGCGTTGGGCAGCTCTTGGCCGTGAACCTGATCATGATGTGCGGCGCGCTGCTCATGTGGATCGAGATGCTGGTCCGCGGTGCCGCCATCTACGTCGCCGTCGCGCTCGGGCCGATCGTGAACGCGGGGCTGGTGGACCGTGATCTGTGGGGCAAGAGCAAGAAGTGGTTCGGGGCCGTCTTCGCGATCGGCCTGTCCAAGCCGGTGCTGTTCGCCCTACTCGGCCTCGGTGGCGCGGTCCTGAGTGACTCGACGGGGAGCATGTCCGACGTCGTGTCCAAGACATTGGTCGGCGCGCTGATCCTCCTGCTCGCCGTGTTCGCCTCCGCCACCCTCTACAAGTGGCTGCCCGCCTTCGGCGACGAAATGGCGCAGCTCCACCACGACAGGAAGACCGCCCAGTCCGCCGGTCCCGCAGCCGCGATCGACGGTCCCGCTCAGCATGCGAACCGTGCCTTCGGCATGCATATCCAGGACGCGCTCGTCGGCGGCGGTGTTGGAGGAGGCGCGGGATCAGCTCCCTCGGTCAAGGGCAAGGGAGGCGTCTCCGCGGCGGCACGCGGCCGGGCGGGGACTGCGAGTGCCACGGTCGGCACAAGTACGGGCGCTGCCGGGACGGCGGCGAAGGCAGGGGTCGACCTCGCGAAGAACAAGGCGATGACCTCGCCGGGGGCCAATCCGACCGACTCCACCAGTGGCCAGTCGGGGCAGGGACAGGCCGGTGCTCCTCCTGCCTCTGCACGGGCGTGGGCGGAAGGTGCTGATTCGGGAGCAAGCCCGGCCTCCGCTTCTACCGGCGGTCGCTCTGGCACACCGGCCTCGGCGCGCGGTACTTCGGGCTCGTCGCCCGGGTCAGTGATCGGCCCTGCGCCGGGTTCGCCCTCCAGCTCGGCGCCGCCACCTCCTCGCCCGCGACCTAGGCCAGCGCCCCCATCGTCCGCTTCGGGTACCACCGCGGGCTCGGGCCCGTCGACAACTCCCACTCCTCCCCGTGGCCGGTCAGCCAGTGAGCCGCCCACCAGCAAGGACCAGTGACGCATGTCAGTTCGTACGTATCGGTTTGGAAAGCACCGACCGACCGGCCTGGTAGGCCGCCGAGACCTCGGCGAACAGGCCGTCCTCGGCGGCGGAGCCGCACTCGGCATCCTGTGCGGCTTCGTCCTCAACGGCGTTCTCGTGCTGGCGCTCGTCGGCATGGCTCTGCCCATCGTGATCGCCCTAGCGGTGGTGTTCGTGCCGTACCGGCCCAAGGGGACGCAGCAGCGGCGCACGGTGTACCGCTGGTGGCGGATCATGCGCTACCGACGCAAGGCCTTGGCTCGCACCGGCGGGGTGTGGGTGTCCCCCGCCGTCGAGGCCGGCGTGCGCCGTGACGGGACGCCTCCGGACGCAGCGCTCGCTGAGCCCGAGGGCATCGCGGGCATGACCTGGGTGCCGGTGTCCGTACGGGGCCAGGACGCTGTTGTCGTTCTCCAGCCGGAGGCCGGGTGCGTGACGGCGACCCTGGAGATCGCTTCGCCGGGGCTGGGAGGCAAGGAGGTCGAGGAGCAGATCGTCGCTCTGGAACGGTGGGGCGAGCTTCTCGACGCCTTCGGCAACACCGACGAGCACCCGGTCAAGCGCATTCAGGTTCTCGCCCGCCAGGTCAAGAGCGACCCGCATGCCCACCAACGGTTCGTCGCGCAACGCGATGAGTCCGCCGCGACGGCCGACGCGCCCCAGTGGCTGAAGGACTCGTACGACGCCCTGGCGGACGCGGTGTCCACCAGCGCCGAGGAGCACCGCTACTACATCACCGCCCACGCGAGGTTCACGCGGGACCTCGCGGCGGATGCTGCGGCGCGTGGTGCGGGCGATGACGGTGTCGCCGCGGCCATGGCGGCATACATGGACGAACTGTGGTCGCGTTGCGAGGACGCGGACCTCCAAGTGATCGCTCCGCTCGACGCGGGCAGGCTCACTGCGGTCATCCGCAACAGCTACGACCCCGACCACGCCATCTGGAACACCGACCTGCCCCAAGCCCACGCGTTTCCGCGCAACGTCGACGTCCGCGACGGCGCACACGTCACCACACGTGCCGCGGGGTCGACAGAGTGCTGGCATCACGCGACGGCGGCGGTGGTCTCCTGGCCGTCGACGCCCGTGGGCCCCGACTTCCTGAGTCCCCTCCTGATCGGTATGCCGGACGTGATCCGGACCATCGCCATCACCCAGGACCTCGAACCCAACGGCGCCGCCGTCGAGCGCATGCTCGCCGAGGACACCAACAACCAGGCGGAACTCCTGCGCGACCGGCAGCGCGGCAAGAACGTGGACCCGAGGGACCTGCTCGCGGCCGAGGCCACCGGCTCACGCGGCATGGCTCTGGCCGCCTCTGGCGCGGCGGGCGCTGCCGTCGTCGGGTACGTCACCATCTCCGCGCGGAGCGCCGAGGAGCTGGAGCGGACCAAGCGCACCGCCGCGTCCCGAGCGCGCAACGCCCACCTGTACATCGAGTGGCTCGACCTGGAGCACGCGCGAGCCTTCGCGACGACTCTGCCGCTCGCCGGAGGGATCAAGTGACGGACCTGCTGACGCTCAACCCGCTGACGCCTCTGCGCGAGACCGTGAGGCGCCCGCTGTACACCGAGACCACGTCCAGCCAGGCACTCTTCCTGCCGATCGCACCGCCCACCCTTGGCACAGCGGGCGCGGTCATCGGTCGTGAGCTGTACTCCGGGAAGGCGTTCATCTACTGCCCGTTCTGCGCCTTCGGCGACGGCCTGCCCGGCGGCAACATGATCGTCCTGGGAGATACCGGCCGAGGTAAGAGCGCCCTCGTGAAGACCTACACCGCGCGGCAGATCCGTCTGGGGCGCAAGGTCGTCGTGCTCGACACGAAGGAGCAGAAGGAACGCGAGGAAGGCGAATGGGCCGCGCTGTGCCGCTCCCTCACCGGCCGCGCCCCGGTGAAGTTCTCCCCGGGCGGCGACCACACGCGTGGCGCCGCGTGCATCAACCCCATGGACCCGGCCATCGCGGGCAAACGGCAGATCGAGCTGGTCCGCACGATCGTCGAACTAGGCCTGGGCAAGGCCCTGGACGAGTTCGCCGGATCGGCTCTTCGTATCGCGATCCGCCAGGCCCATCAGCGAGCCTCTGCCGATGGGCGCACGCCCGTGCTGGCCGATGTCGCCGCCGCCCTGCGCTCGCCGGACCCGGCCGACGCCGCGGCGAAGAAGCGGACCCGGGAGGAACTCCTCGGTGACGGTCTGGAGGCGTCGTACGTACTCGACCGGCTGTGCGGAACCGATCAGGACGCCACCGGCGACCTGATCGGCATGCTCGACGGCCCCACCAGCCTCAGCGTCGATCTCGACGCCGACATGATCGTCTTCGACCTGACCAAGGTCCCCTCGGGCGGCGTCGCCATGACCATCCTCGTCGCGGTGATCAGCATCTTCCTGGAGGAGGTCTGGCTCCGCCCGGCCTGCGAGTGCGGCACGGGACCAAGTACTCATGAGCGCCGTGTCGTTGACGCGAAGTCCGGGGCGTGGGAACTCGGCGCCAATCCCGCCTCCGAGTGCCCGCGCTACACCCAGCGCAAGCGCATCCTCGTGTGCGAGGAAGCCTGGCACATCCTCGGGACACCGCAGCTGGCCGCGCTGCTGGAAAAGTTCCTGAAGTTCGCGCGAGGCTACGGCCTGAGTTGCATCTTCATCGTCCATCACCTCTCGGACATCGACGACTCACCCGAAACGCAAGCCGCCTTGAAGATGGCGGACACCGTCGTCGTCTACTCGATGAAGAAGTCCGAAGCCGAGGACACCGTCAAACGGCTGGGACTACCGGCCTGGACCGCCGAGCACATCATGCGCCTGCGCCGCGGCGTCGCCCTGTGGAAGGTCGGCGAAGTCATCTACCCCGGCGTGCAGCATCTCCTGACCGAGGCCGAGACGCACCTGTGCTTCTCCAGCGGCTCCATGTCGGACCTCACCCCGAGTACTCCGGATCACGAATGACCACGCAGTTTCTGACCACCCTCGATCCCACGAACAGCTCCGGAACGAAGATGAATCTCCGCACCATCGGCTCTGCCGGACCGTCACGCCTCGAACTCGCGGTACGCGACGACATCGATCAGCTGCATGCCGACTACCTGAGTCTTGCCCGACGTGCGGCCCGCCTGAGCGCAGCACTCGACCAAGGGTCCTACTGGGTGGCCAGCGGCCGGGTTGAAGCAGCCGTCGCGACGACCTGGCGAGCAGCTGAAGAACTACACGCCGCCTTCCACCACGCTCCGCCGCGCGGTGCCGGACCGGACCTGACGCTGGCGCGCCTGTGCCGCCGACGGATGCGCTACCTGTCCGCCCGCCTCATGCGGAGGGTGAAGTGACGGAGATACCAGGCGGGTTGTCGCTGGCCCTGTACGTCGGCGTCGCCATCTGCGGCCTGGGCCTGCTGACGTTGTCGTTCGTATCGAACCGCAGCCGTCGAAACGCAGGCTTTGCTTCAAAGGTGCAGGTCAAAAGGCACCTGTCGGCCAGGGCCGTCCTGCGGGCTTCCGAGATCCGGCCGTCCCTCGCTCCTGCACGAGTCCGCTCCCGCCCGGCGGCGGAACACACAGCCACTTCACGTCCCCGCACACACTGATCCACCTCTTCCCGGAGTACCTCGTGCACACCCACGCACTCACCCCCCTCGAATTCGGCTACTCACTCGGCGTCTCCCAGCGCCCGAAGGGCGTCCCGCTGTGGTCCCGAGCGGACAAGGCATGCCGGGTCATCGGCCCCATGGGCAGCGGCAAGACCATGCGGTTCTTTGCGCCGCTGATCCGCCGTTGGCCCGGCCCGGTGCTCGCCACTTCCACGAAGCCGGACCTGGTCGAACTCACTTTGGACGCTCGGCGGCAAGACGACCGCCCGGTCCTGGTGTTCGACCCGCAGAACATCGCCCCGTCTCTTCCCCGTCTCCGCTGGTCTCCCCTCATGGGGGCCTCGGACACTGAGGTGGCGATGATGCGGGCGAAGGCCCTCGTCGCGGGTTCTCGCCTCCCCGGCACAGCCGCCCAGTCTTCCGAGGGCAGCACCTTCTACAAGGGCCAGGCGGCCAAGGTGCTCGCCGCGTTGCTCCACGCCGCCGCGCTCGACGGAGCACGCCTCGACCAACTCCTGAAGTGGGCCCGCAAGATCTCCGATCCGGCGCCGCTGGGCATCCTCGCTGCCCATCCCGGCGCCGGACCGGGGTGGGCGGACGTCCTGCGCACCGCCACGACAGGGGACGACCGAACCGTAGGCAACACGGCCGTCACGCTCGAAGCCGCGCTCGAGCCGCTGATGCATCAGTCAGTGATCAACGCCCTCCAGGGCGATGGTGAGGATCCCACCAGCGTTCGCGATGTTCTCGACGCGAACGGGACCATCTATCTCTTGGGCAAGGACTCAGAAGTCAACTCGATCGCGCCCTTGACGACTGCGGTGACCGAGGACCTCCTGGATGCGGCAGAGGCACACGCCATCGCCTCCCCTGCGGGGCGGCTCGACCCCCCGCTGCTGGCCGCACTCGACGAGGCACCGAACATCGCTCCGATCCCCTCCCTCCGCCAGCGCGTGGCCGACGGACGAGGGCGCGGCATCACCATGATCTACGGCCTCCAGGGCTGGGCCTCCGCCCGGGCCCGCTTCGGCGAGGACGTGGCCAACGAACTGGCCAGCTTCACCAACCACGTCGTGGTGTTCGGCGGCGCAAAGGACCCCGCATTCCTCAGGGACATGTCCGACCTGTGCGGCCAAGTCGAGCGCGTCCGCAAAACCCGGACCACGACAAGCGGCAACGGCGGTGGCGAGTCGACAGCGACGCACACCGCCCTCGAAGCTGTGCTGCGCAGCGACGAGATCAAGGCCCTCGCCGAGGGACACGCGCTCCTGTTGGCCGACAACCTCCCCGCAGTGATCACTCGCCTCGACGGAATGTGGACCTGGGACTCCTGGCCGGACATCGAAGATCACGTACAACGGCTCCGCAAGGCGAACGAAGGAGAGCGGGCGCGTCAGGAAGCCGAGAAGCGCTCCCGGGCTGAGGCGCACGCTGCCGAGTGGGCCAAGCGTCATGCAGCTGTCGCATGAGCCCGAACCCGCTCGATCACCTCCCGCCATTCCCGGATCCGCCCGCTCCGATCGCCGTCTACCTCGCGGAGCGGGCTGCGGCCGAGTCCGTCGTGGACGGCCCCCCTCCGTGGGACATCGGTGCGCTCTCTCCCGAACTGCTCGCCCCGCTTCCGGCCTGGCTCAACGCCGTATGCCGGTGGCTGAACCGGACCTATGCGTGGCAGCCTCACCACGTCATCCCGCCGTGCTGGATCGAGCACGAGCACCTGCCTTATGAAGTTGCGGCACTCGCCTTCGCCCGCATCGAGGCGTACAACGACGTCGGGTCAGTGATCGTCTGGCATGAGCAGTACGACCGCTTCATCACACGGATGAACACCATGCTCGGGAAGACCGGTGACGACTGCCGCGCAGGCAAGCACGACGCTCGCCCAGCGCGCTTCGCCCTCTCCGCCTGGCCCCGCCGGCACGACCTCGCAGAGGACGCGGAACAGCCTTCGGCTGCCGACCTTCCCGAGGACTTGGTCTGAGACACCGTCCGTGGCACGGTCACACTTGCCGTGACCGTGCCACGGATTCGCCGGACAGGCTCCAGTGGAGTTGCCAGGTAGCACCTGGAGCAGTCGGTCCGGCACCAGGTTGCAGCGGATCTACGAGGTGCGGCCAACGTGGGCGCAGCGCTCACACTACGAGGTTGCAGAGGCGACGTTGGCATGACGGCGACCTTTACACAGCGCTCGCTACACAAAGAATCGAATCCGCATTTCGCGCATCCAACAGATGCATGCGCCACAGGATGTGCCAGTGTCCCCTGTTACAGCAGGTAGCAACACCTGAACCGGCCTCACCGACAGCACCGGCAAACCCCTGCTCTACCACCCACACGACTTCCGACGCCTGTTCGTTACGGACGCCATCATGAGCGGCCTGCCGCCCCACATCGCCCAGCTGGTCCGCGGGCACAGGAATCTGAACACCACAATGGGCTACAACGCGATCTACCCCGCCGATGCGATCGAGGCCCACCGCGCCTTCATCGCCCGACGCCGGGCCCTGCGGCCAAGCGAGGAATACCGCACCCCTACAGCGGAGGAGTGGGACGACTTCCTTGCCCACTCGAGAAGCGCAAGCTCTCCGTCAGCACCTGCGCTCGCGCCTTCGGCACCCCATGCGTCCACGAGCACGCCTGCGTCCGGTGCTCGATGTTGCGCCCCGACCCCTCCCAGCGGCAGCGACTGGTCGAGATCCGGGACAACCTCCTCGACCGCATCGCGGAGGCGGAACGGGAGAGTGGCTCGGCGAACTGGAAGGGCTCCAGATCAGCCTCTCGGGCGCCGACGGCACTCGCCCAGCTCGACGCGGAAGAGGCCCGCAGGGCGGCGGTGGTCGACCTCGGCATGCCCGCCTTCGGCAAGACCGCCGTCCGCCCCGGCGGCGCGGGGGCCCCACCGCGTGATCTGCGAGACCCCCGAGGAGAAAGTGACTTGCGTCACATACTAATGCTGCCGGTGAGGTGGGTGCTCCTGCGGCTCGACCTGCCGCCGGAGGCGATGCCACGCCATGCGCATTCGCCCGCTCTCGTGTCACGGCCACCCCACGTAACTATGACTGATTCACAGGGTCTCCCAGAGGAATCGCATCTGGAACTATCAGGCTCTCTCATATACCCGCTGGCAAGTACAGACGCGTCCGACCAAGTCGGTTGAGGCTCGGCGGCTGACATCGCTATACCTGACGACATGGAAGATACGAACCCGGAAGAGGCAACCGTGCCTCCGAAGACCAACACCCGCGACGCCCGACTGGCGCTGTTCAAGCGGGTGAAGCGGACCTTCGTGCCGATCAGGAAGACCTTCGTCCAGGCGGAGCGAGGCAAGGAGTGCCGGCACGCGCCCCTCAAGGACTTCATCGTCAAGCGCAACAGGCGCGGCCTGGATGCCTACTTGATGACGCTGGCCTCCTACGCCGACGACGGGCAGCCCACCCGGCTGCACAGCGCGGCATGGGCCCGCCTGATCGGCATTCCGGACTCGAACAAGTCGCCGGGCACCGCGGTCACCCGCACCTTCGAGTGGCTTGAGGCCCGCCGTCTCCTCACCGTCGACCGGGCTCGCGGGAGCCAGTACATCTCGGTGACCCTGCTGCGGGAGGACGGCAGCGGAGAGCCCTACACCCGGCCCAAAGGCGCCTCGGAAGCCGAGCGCTTCCTGAAGCTGCCCCACGCCTTCTGGGACCAAGGCTTCGACCAGAAGGTCGACCTGCCGGGGTTGGCGATGCTCCTCGCCGTCGCCCGCGAGAAGCCCTGGAAGGACTTCCCCGCGGAGAAGGCCCCGGACTGGTACGGATGGTCCGCGGACACCACCGAGCGGGGCCTGAAGCAGATCCTCGACCTCGGCCTGGTGGCGCGCGACGAGACCTTCAGGTCGGCGCCGCTCTCCCCCCTGGGATACACCCGAGTCCACAAGTACGACCTCGTGGACTGGATGCGGCCGGCCCCCGGGCAGAACCCGGGAGCCGCCGCGTGACCACACCTGGTGGGCCGATCGTGTCCCTGCGAGCCGCCCTCATCCTCTTCGGCGGCGTAATCGTTGCGGCTGCGGCCGGCATCTGGACCTGGCGCTTCGATCCCGGCGTCGCTGCCGGTACTGCAGTGGTCTCCTTCGCCGGAACCGTCATGTTCCTCAACAGCATCATCGAGTCCTGAGACAGCTCGAACCCCAGCAGCCCGCCCTTCGCCTGGCCCCGGAATCCCGGGGCCAGGCCCGGACGATTGACCTTCTGCACGTCAGCGCCGACGGCCTGATCGCGGGGCTAACCTCCGGCCATGAACATGGACCTGGATGAACGCTGGGCGCGCTGGTGCGAGCGCTTCGACGCTGCCGAACACGACATTCGCACGCTCTTCCTCAACCGCCACATCTGGCTCTCGATCAACGAGATGTGGGAGAAGAACGCCGACGCCATCGAGCTCAACACCCTCACCTTCAACTGGCACGTCAACCTCTACGTCGCCACGCAGTGCACAGGCATCCGGCGTGGCTTCAGGAGTGTCTTCTGGCCCCACTTGGGAATGAGTGCTGGCCCCACCTGTCAAGGGCGGGAAGCGGTTCCAGCGAGTTTTGGCCCCACTGGGACTGTTGCGGTGGGAGCATCAGCGTGCCCTGAGCGTTGAGGGGGCGCGTATGGCGCCAAGCAAGATCGAGATGTATGCGGCGATCCGTCGGGACTCGCGCATGTTGGGTTTGTCGGTACGAGCGTTGGCTCGGAAGTACGGTGTCCATCGCCGTACGGTCCGGGAGGCCCTGTCGTCGGCGTTTCCTGCGCCGCGGAAGAAGCTGCCGCCCCGCCGTTCTCGCCTGGATGCCTTCAAGCCCGCGATCGACGAGATGCTGCGGGCGGATCTGGATGCTCCCCGCAAGCAGCGACACACCGTGAAGCGGATGTTCGAGCGGTTGCGGGATGAGCATGAGATGGAGGGCATCTCCTACTCCACCGTCTGCGACTACGTGCAGTGGCGCCGCCCAGAGATACGCCACGAGGCTGGGCTGGGGCCAGGTCAGGTGTTCATTCCCCAGTCCCACCGGCCTGGGGCGGAGGCCGAAGTCGACTTCGGGGATGTGTGGGTCAAGCTTCGGGGACAGCCCACCAAGTGCACGCTGTTCACCTTCCGTATGTCGTTCTCTGGGAAGGCGGTGCACCGCATCTTCGCCTCCGAAGGCCAAGAGGCGTTCTTGGAGGGACACGTCCACGCCCTCAGAGTGCTCGGCGGGGTCCCGACCGGCAAGGTCCGCTACGACAACCTGCGCTCCGCGGTCTCGCGGGTGCTGGGCTTTCGTGAACGCCGGGAATCCGAACGCTGGGTAGCATTCCGCTCGCACTACGGACTGGAGGCGTTCTACTGCCAGCCCGGCAAGGAAGGCGCCCACGAAAAGGGCGGCGTCGAAGGTGAAGTCGGCCGCTTCCGTCGCAACCACCTGGTGCCAGTTCCGGAAGTTGATTCCCTGGCCGAGCTCAATGCCCGGGTCGAACGCTGGGACGTGGAGGACGACGACCGACGGATCGGTTCCAGGCCGCACACCGTTGGTGAGCACTTCGCCGTTGAACAGCCCTTGCTAAGGGCGTTGCCGGAAGAACACTTTGAGACTGCCCGGCTGTTCAGCCCGCGCGTCGACCGTTACGGGCAGATTGGCATTCGCATGAACCGCTACTCGGTGCCGGTGCGTCTCATCGGCCAGCAGGTGCGGGTCCTGTTGCACGCCTCCGAGTTGGTGATCTATGAGGGCCGCACCGAGGTCGCCTGGCATGAACGACTGGCCACCCGTGGTGGGGTCCGCCTGGAGCTGGATCACTACCTCGAGGCTCTCCTGCGAAAGCCCGGAGCCCTGCCCGGCGCAACTGCACTTGAACAAGCCCGAGCTGCGGGCAAGTTCACTCCCGTTCACGACGCGTGGTGGGCAGCGGTCCGCAAGATTCACGGGGATCCAGCGGGCACCCGGGCGCTGATCGAGGTGCTTCTGCTGCACCGGACGATGACACACGAGCATGTTGTCGCAGGCATCGCCGCAGCCCTCCAGGCCGGCGCGATGACCTCGGATGCGGTCGCCGTCGAGGCCCGCAAAGCGGCCCGAACCGACACCGTCAGCACCGTTGATCACAGACCTGAGGAGAGCTTCCCGCGGGTTACCTCACTCACCGAACGGCGTCTGGCTGCCCTGCCTCCGGACACCAGGCCACTGCCGTCGGTGGCCGCCTACGACTCTTTGCTGAGGCGGCACAGGCCGCCACCTGCTGAGCCCTGAGATCTTGCCAGGAAGGGAGAACGCCGTGAGTGAACGTCATCGCGGCCTGACCGAGCAGGCCGCCGATGCGGCCGTTGACACCGCCTGCCGGGTGCTGCGACTGCCCACCATCCGAGGTCAGTACAGCGCGACGGCCGACGCCGCCGAGCGTGAACAGATGACCTATCGCGGCTTCCTCGCCGAACTCTTGATGGCTGAGTGCGAAGACCGTGACCGGCGCCGGTCCGAGCGGCGCATCAAGTCCGCCGGGTTCCCCCGCCAGAAATACCTGCGAGATTTCGACTTCGACGCCAACCCCAACGTCACACCTGCCACCGTCCACACGTTGGCCACCTGCGAATGGGTTCGCAAAGGGCAGCCCCTTTGCTTGATCGGCGATTCGGGCACTGGAAAGTCCCACCTGCTGATCGCATTAGGCACCGAGGCCGCGATGGCCGGTTTCCGGGTCCGCTACGTACTTGCCGCGAAACTCGTCAACGAACTGGTCGAAGCGGCCGATGACAAGCAACTGACCAAGACGATCGCCCGCTACGGACGCGTCGATCTGCTCTGCATCGACGAACTCGGCTACATGGAACTCGATCGGCGAGGCGCCGAACTCCTCTTCCAGGTGCTGACCGAACGCGAGGAGAAGAACAGCGTCGCCATCGCCTCCAACGAGTCCTTCTCCGGCTGGACCAAGACCTTCACCGACCCGCGGCTCTGCGGCGCCATCGTCGACCGTCTCACCTTCGGCAGCAACATCATCGAGACCGGAACCGATTCCTACCGGCTCGCCCAGACCCGAGCCCAACTAGCTGACGGCTAACCAGCCTCGCTCTCTTCGGCCGACTCGGCACCGGACCACACCGCAAGATCCCCACCGGGCAACGACACGAACCGCCAGTCTCCAGGCCCTGCCACCTGCCAGGCTTCGAACGATGGATTGGCCCGGCAGTTCAGATGCAGCCCGTTGTCGAAGACCAGCCGCAAAACTCCTGTCTTGAAGGCCACAGCCGACAAGATCGTGGCGCCGAACAAGGCCAGGGCCGCCGCCACATCCTGTTGTCCCGGATCCAGCATGTCCTGCGGGCCGTCCCCGGCCGCAGACCCCCAAGAAAGCTGGAACGGAGCTTCCAGAACAACACAGGCATCCGACCCCAGCAGAAGAGACAGCTGATAGTCGACGCTGATCTTGGTCACATCCAGGCCCCGAAGACCCAAGACCCAACGGTCTGCAAGCTCGGCAAAGGCAGATTCATTCACCACCGCACGATGCACTTCCACATGCCGGCCACGCCAGTCAGGCCCGCCCCATGACCCTCGCAGTCAGCGCAGGTGGGGCCAAAACTCACCGGTGATCAACGCCTTCTCGACGCCCAAGTGGGGCCAAAACTCGTTCCCATACGGGGCCACCACTGATCCGTGAAGCCACATCCGGCGCGAGTGCGACGCCGACACCAGCACCTCCAGCCTGCAGAACTGTCTGCAGGAACTGATCAAGTTCCCCCAGATGGCGACCCGCAGCAGGTTCGACGCCAGCGTGGAGGCGCACACCGCAATCCCCGCCGCGGCCAAGAGCATCCAGAAGTCGAAGTTCGACGAGTTCGCTACCTCCGGGCATTCTCTAGAGATCGATCCTGACAAGGTCCAGAAGGACATCAACAGGCTGCTGGACGCAGCGAAGACGACCCGGCTCTACACCAACAAGATCGTCGCTCACAGAGACCACAAGCACGCCAAGATCACCTTGCCGTGGGTCGACCTGGACACCGCACTGAACACCGTGGGCGATGTCCTGAAGCGCTACTTCACCCTGCGGAACCCGCCCGAGATCAAGGGCAGTCTCACGCCGGAGCTGCCTCTCGGCTGGGAACGCCCGTATCAGGCTGCCTGGTGCCCGCCGGGCTACATGCCCCCACAGGCCAAGTCACTCGACGACTACGTTCACCCGACCGCGCCCCCGGCGGGGACGTGACAGAACCTATCCAGCCGAGGCGAGAGCATCCCGCCGGATCTCTGCGGTGACATCCACGAAGGTCTCTGGGATCTGCCCATGTTGCGTCTGAAAGGTCATTAGCTCACGGGCAAGAGCGGCGCAGGCCGCGTAGTTCAGAGAAGGCCCTGAGCATACTGCTCGGCAGCGTGAGTGATCGGCTCAGCCCTTGATGCTCCTATAGACGTCAAGTCGTTGAGGTGACGGTGCTCGCGTGAGTTCGGGTGAGTGCGTGGTAGACCTCTCGGGCAATGAAGCGTTTGAGGCAACGGATGATGTCCTTCTTGGTCAGTCCCTGCTGGGTGCGGCGTGCAACGTAGGCGCGAGTGCGGGGGCAGTAGCGCATCCGCACCACTGCGATCATGTGGAGGGCTCGGTTGGCCTGACGGTCCCCGCCACGGCTGAGTCGATGCCGGTCGGTGCGTCCCGAGGAAGCCGGAACCGGAGCGGCGCCGCATAGAGCTGCGAACGCAGCCTCCGTGCGCAGACGTTGGGGGTTGTCGCCGGCCGTGACCAAGAGCTGCCCGGCTGTCTCCGTCCCCACGCCGAACAGCGCGATGAGGTCAGGCCCGGCAACCGCGGTGAGCGTTGCCAGGTGGTCGGTGACCTCGTCGATCTCCTCGGTGAGGGTGTGGATGCGGCGTGCCAGTTGCCGGAGCGCATAGCGGGCGGCGTCAGCGGGACGGGTGAGTTCGGCTCCTGGCCGCAGCCGAAGACAGCAGTTGACCAGGGCAGTGCGGGTGAGCCCCGTGAGCGATGCACGCAGAGGTTCGGGAGCGGTCACCCGCAGGCCGATGAGTTGGTTGATCGCTTGGGTTCTGGCTTTGATCGCGGACGCACGGGTCACACGCAGTTGACGAAGGGCTTCCACCGCGCCGGTGCGGGACTTGGGGGTGGCTGTGGCTCGTCCTGAAGCGGCTGCACGAGCGGCGGAATAGGCGTCGATCGGGTCGGATTTGCCGCGGGCGTGGCGGGTACCCCGGTCGGGGACGTTGACCTCTACCACCACCAGGTCGGCCGCGCTCAGCACTGTCGCCAGTCCGGCTCCGTACGAGCCGGTGCACTCCACGCCCACCGCTTGTACGTGGCCGAACGACATGAGCCACGTCAGCAGGGTGCGATACCCCTGGGTGGTCGTTGGGAACTCTCGGTCGCCGACGGAACGTCCGAGGGAATCCACGACGGCTGCGTGGTGGGTGTCGGTGTGGGTGTCGACTCCGGCGAAGACGTGGTTCCCGGGCTGTTGGTCGATCATGCTCAAGGCGCTGCCTTCTCGTCGTGCTGACAGGGCAACACGCGTCGGCGGAGGCAGACGGACACGACAGTGACGGGTCTTCTCGCACAAGCCCCTATGAAGTCACGATGCCTTTGGCCGACCACGTGGGATGGCGCCACCGACAGAACGGCAGATCAAGGCAAGGACACGGGACTCCGGTCAGTCAGCCCAAGGGACAGATCTGTCGGTGAGGCCATCAGCCATCATCACTGTCTGCCCAGTAGTCGGCCAGCATCTCGCCAGGCCAGGCAGGCTCATGGGTCTGACCGCGGGGCCCCATTTCCTTGAAGTACGGCGACAGGTCATAGATCTTCGTGCCGACCACGGCGTCCAGATCCGTCACGAGCAGCTTGAGCCCCTCGACCTTGAGCAGCCGCGGGAAGGACTGCGCGAGCTGGTTGGGGCGCCGATGGTTGCGATGGGCGAACGTGCCCGTCGCCGGCCACTGCGTGTTTCCTCGCGGACTGCGGGCGTGGTACTCAACATCCTCCGGCGACGCCTGATCGAAGTGCCACACGACCACCAGATGCGAGAATTCTTCCAGGCCCTGCACGGAGTCGAGGGGGAACTCGCTCTCGTCGAGCTGGATCACCGACTCGACGCCACCCCAGTAATCATCGGCGACCTCGGTACGGCCCGCGACGACTTCCCCGATTGGCTTGATCTCCAAAGCCATTGCCCAGCCCTTCGCCTCGGTCTCAACGGCACATGCGATCAATCTACTTGGGCCAGGTACGCCGCCGCGCGTGCGTCGAGCACGGCCACCGCAGGGATACCGCGTTTACGGTAGGGCGACAGCAGGTGGCGCATGTCGACGACGCCCTGCCGGGCACGACCCGAGTAGATCCCGTCCTCCATCGCGTCCAGGACGCTGGTCCACGTCGCACATGCTTCTTCGACGCCGCCCTGAGCGATCTGCGTCGCCCCCATGTACCCGAGGGTGACCGCGTGAGTGCGCCGGAACGCAGAGCCTCGCGTGCGCACGGAGCGCTGGAACTCCTTGACCGCCCGTTGATGGTCGCCGAGGTCCCGCAGGGTGCATGCGGTCTCGTGCGCCAAGGACGCCTCGCCGAAGAAGAACGTCCGGTCCGGCTCTCGGGCCCCGTCGTGTGCATTCGACAGATCGTCCTCCGCACGCAGCAGGGCCTCTGCGGCCTGTTGCTTACGACCATTCGCGGCAAGGGTGCGCGCGTGCACCACGCCGAGAAGCGCGCGCTCGCGGGGAGTGGCGGCCGTGTACCGCTCACCGTGCACCGATACCTGCGCGATCTGGAGGGCTTCGCGGCGAAAACCCAGGTCGAGCGCCTGGTGTGCCATGGCGCGCAGGATGTGTCCGCTCAGAGGTGCGTCGCCTGATCGTGCTGCCAGTTTCACCGCGGTGTTGAAGCGCCGGAGGGCAACCGCGTGCTCGCTGTTGTCGAAGGCCATCCAGCCCGACACGTAGGCGAGTTCGGCGATGGCCGAGAACATCGCGCGCCGGGTCTCGTCGTCGGCGAACCGGCCCCGGAGGAAGTCGCGGGCTTCATGCTTCAGGTACTGGTCGACCGCCCGCCGTCCGTGGCCGCCGCCACGCCGCTGGTCCAGACGGGAGAACGCCAGGGTCAGCTCACGTACGGTTTCGACGTCTCCGTGACCGACGCGTTTGCGCCCTGTGGACTCCTCGGCCGGCGACCGCGACATGGCGTCCCACCACGTCTCGTCCGGCAGGACCAGGGCCGCCGCGGAGTACACCCCACCCGCCAGCAGGCGACGCCGGTCCGTGTCCACGCCACTCCCCAAGTCGTTCAGCGCGATCAACGGATCGGCAAGCCAGTCCAGCGCCTCTTGCGCTGGCGAGGTGGAAGCTGCGAATCCGGCCTCTTGTGACGTGATCTCACGCTTCAAACGACGGGACAGCGCCTCGCACAAGATAGCGGGCGCGATTCCCGACGGCTGGGCGCCACCCACCCACATGCTGACGTGGGAGCGACCGATCTTGGAATTCTCCCGCACCTCGCCGCTCAACGTCTCGACGGCGACACGGTTGTACGACACGGCGGCCTGGGCCCGTGACCAGCGCGCTTCGTCCAGCAGCGCGGCTAACTTCTCATTCCGCTCGCGCGCCATCCCTGCGCTCCCGCCGCTGAACCCGATCTTTGACCACGTTGACCGACCTGCGCTCGCTGGCAGCACCAGAGGTCGGCCTGCAGAGGGAACGTACCGCTGAACTAGCCCTCCGTATGCGGCAAGTGGCGGAAAGCTACCCCACTTGCGAGGGCCGCTAGCCGTTCAAGGGGGCGAACCAAGGGCGGAGGCCAACGCAGTGCGGGGAGTCGCCAGAGAGAGGGCCTCGTCATGCTCCTCGGCCTGCCCTATGCCGCACGTACGACGCCAGCGGCCCGCGCCGACGACCGTGACGATCTTTGACCACCTTGACCAGGTACAGCCCCTTGCCCCCATACCCGTCACGGGGGTTACGCGGTTCGCTCTTGTATGCCAGCGACTCGACGAGCGGGAGCACTCCACATGAACTCCTCCCCAGGATGCAGCGTCACGGGACGGACGGTGCAGAGGCCTGATGACACCGCCGGGGGTGGCGTCATGACCGCGGCATTGCCCCAACGCGTCGTCGACCCGGCCCACGCGGTTCCGCCTGCCGGCGCAGTCGCCTTCACTCCTCGCACTGAGTGCATCAGCCGCGAGGAGGTCGCCTCCGACATGAGCGACCTCGCCACTCGCGTACGGAACTTGATGGATCTCCAGGGCAACCGATCGACATGCCTGCCGCTGGGCGGGGCCCTGTTCGACGTCGTGACCACTGCGAGTGGAGACGCCGCCCGGACGATCGTCCGGCTTATGGACGAGGTGCAGATCGATGGCTGCGGGCCCGTCATCGAGGATCCGGTGAGGTCGTGGCTGTACTGGCTCGTGCCTCCTGGCTCCAGCGCGCGGTGGGCGCCGCATCAGTACGGGGCCTGCCTCGGGCAGCCCTACCGGATCGTCTTGCCGCCGATCCCTCAGGTGGATCCGCCCGGGGCGTTCTGGTTGAGGCCGTTCCAGAGCGACCGGCTTGTGCCTCCGGCGCCGCTGCGGGACTTCCTGGATGCCTTCCAGCCCTCGCCGGTGCCTCACGAAGTGCTTCTCGCGGCCGAACTGAGAGCATCGTGAGGCGGGCCTGTCGTGACTGCCTCGTCTGAAGTCCCGCTGCTGACCGACCGCGTGAACGTCGCCTCGATCGAGCAGACGATCACCGAGGCGACCTGTCCCGGCGTGGCGATGCCACCGCGGCCCACCCTCGTCATGCACGTGGCCGCGCTCACCGCCGACGTGCTGATGCTTCTGGCAGAAGCCTCGCGAGAACACCCCGCGCATCGACGTGCCCAAGAACTCGTCCGGCCCCGAGCCCAGCCCTGTGCGCACACCACTCACTACGAGCTGTGGCAGTACACCCTCACCCTCGCCCACGCCGCCCAAGACCTGCTCGACGTGGCCCAGCAGGAAGCAGCACCTCATGGCCCCGAACACTGAGCACACGCCCATCCAACACGAGACAGGCACTGTCGACTTTGCCACCATCCGCCTCACGGTGGAGTGCGCGCTCACCACGCCTCCGCCGCCGGGCACAGACGACATCCTTTTCGGCGGCAGTGCATCGCCGCACCCCAGCGTCGCGGACCAGACGAAGTCGCTCGTCGCTGAGTTGCCGCCGCTCCTGACCGCCTGCCAGGACGCCGTCGAGTGTTGGGAGGCGGAGCCCATGGAGATGGCGATGGGGTTGATCCGGGAAGGCCACGCACTCATCAAGCGGCTGCCTATCGCCCCGAACGCCGAGCAGGCTCACGCCTATCTCCAGCAGCTCGCCCAGGTCACCAGGGCGGCAGCGACCCTCGCCTACACGGGTCGATAGGCCTCGCACGACGGTCGCTCTGACCGCCGTCACGAAAGCCGACACCTGACAGAACTTCCGCCCCCGCACCCGAAGCACGGGGCGGCCGTGGTGCTGCCGCATGCGGCCCACGCAGATCCCAACTACCCGAAGGAAACGGCCACGTGACCACCTGCTACATCCGCCAGGAGACCGACCTGCATCCGGAGCTCACTGAGCAGATCGGCCCGATCGCCGCGACGGTGGCGCCGATCGTGGAGGAAGTGACCGGGCTCTCGCTCGGCCACATGCCCATCGTGCGCGTCGTCGGCCACGAGGACTTCATCGCCGCCACGATGAACGAGCGGCGCCGCGTCTTCGCCCTGGACGTGACACAGCTCGCCTTGTCCAGCGAGGCCGCTCGTGTGCTCCACGACCGCCTGGAGGTCGAGGAGGCCGAGCTGCGCCGGTCCTGGATGGGCGGCGGCGCGGCCACCGTCACCAATGCCGAGGGTGCGCCGCAGGTCCTCATCGCCCCCGAGTCCCTCCACCATGCCGGATTCGGGTCCGACGTGATCGTCAAGGCACTCGCGCACGAATTCGCTCACGTCGCACAGCACCATGCGAGCTCTGGACAGGTGGTCATCGCCTACAACACCGGTCGGCCCGATCTCCGCGGCCTCAGTGAAGTCGCCGTGGCCCATTTGCTCCACGGTCATGCCGAGTGGGTCGACCAACGTGTCACCGAGCGCGTGCTCGGGCACGCGGTCGAGCTGGGTCCCAGCGGGCGGGAGACCCCCGAATTCCTGGCCATGATGCGCGAGTTCATCGAGCGCATGAGGGATCCAGAGAGCGCGGCGGCGCATCCTGCCGTGTCCCCCGAGGTCTACGAGGAGGGCCTGCGCTGGGTCACGCGCGCCATCGAATTGCTGGGTGTGGCCAGCTTGAACCGGGTCTGGTCCGACTTCACGCTTGCCCCGGACGTCCGGGAGATCAAGGACGTCACCAGGTGGGCCCGGCGCCTGGACCAGGGCGTCCCCTCTCTGGAGTCGGTTCAGGAGAACGCGTGATCTGGTGGTTCTTCTGCCCGCCGTGCGCCCGCCGCTGGTGGGTCGGAGCGAGCGCACGGCCGCGCCCCTAGGACACGGCTCAGGTCGCCGCCCGGGCGCTGCGCCTTCCTCGTAAGCCCGGCATTCAGGATCGGCGACCCCCAGCACAGTGCCTCCCCCCGCGCGGCCGAGTCCGCGCGAGGGAGTGCAGAGAGCGCCAAGTCCATGTCACGAGCCGCAACAGCGGCTCCTCCGATCGGAGACAGTCATGCTCACTGCGCCGTCGTACCGCGGCGTGGAGGAGGCTTACTTAGCCCTGCTCCGCCTGGTATCCGACACCGAGCAGCGCATCGAAGCGCGCGGCAACGACGCCCGCGAGGTGATCGGTGTCGGCTTTCGCCTGGCCGATCCCCGCCAGAGGCTCCCGTATCTGGCATCTCGCAAGGCCAACCCCGTGTTCCAGTTCGCGGAGGCGCTCTGGTACCTGGCCGGGCGCCGCGACCTGGAGATGATCGGCTACTACGCGCCGTCGATGCGCTTCAACTCCGCGGACGGCGTCGCCCTTGGCGGGTCCGCCTATGGCCACACGCTGTTCAACCCGGCCAAGGGCGACCACAGGTCCCCCTTCGAGCGGGTCCTGGAGCTCTTGGGTACCGAGAAGGACAGCAAGCGTGGCTTCCTTCCGG
This sequence comes from Streptomyces sp. NPDC127108, assembly GCF_042677545.1. NCBI lineage: Bacteria > Bacillati > Actinomycetota > Actinomycetes > Kitasatosporales > Streptomycetaceae > Streptomyces > Streptomyces sp. NPDC127108. The sequence continues at coordinate 129,138 of NZ_JBHXTE010000027.1, forward strand.
TGTTCTCCGCCGCCGAGCTCGCCGTGAAGAACAACCTCGATGTGGCATGTCTGACTGGGCTGCATCTGCTCGTGCGCGGCGGGCGCCTGCACATGGTGTGCCACATGCGGGCCAACGACCTGGACTGCGGCCTGTTGTCCGACGTCTTCAGCTTCACGATGATCCAGGAGTACGCAGCTGTGCGGCTCGGCTTGGAGCTGGGGTCGTACACGCACTTCATCGGATCCGCGCACGTCAACGACCGCAATGCCGCACGCGTCACGAAGGTGCTCGCCGAAGCGGACGCGCGCCTGGGCCCGCAAGACTTCCCGTTCCCCGCGATGCCGCCGCGGACCACGTCCGCGACCATCACGCAGGTCCTCGAGCACGAGGAACTGCTCCGCGCGAACAAGGTGCAGTACGAAGCGGCGGACATCGCAGGCCTGGGCATCGACCCGTACTGGCAGCAGGCGCTGCTGCTCTTCGAGGTCTACCGACAGGTCGTGCACGACAAGACCAAGGCCGTCCACCAAGACGTACTGGATGCGCTGAACCCAGGCTTGCGCTGGCTCCTCGGACACCGCTGGCCGGCCTGCACGGCCGCTGGGGGCAAGCAGTGAGCCAGAAACCGTGCGGCGGCGCGGTCGTGAACGGCGTCGACTTCGCACGCTGGGCAGTCATCCTGTGCAAGCCCGACGCTGTCGAACGCGGTCTGGTGGACGACATCCTCCGGCGGATCACCGACGCGGGCTTCACCGTCACCGACCGACGCGATCTGATCGCGCGACCGTGGCAAGTACATGTCGCCTACCGGGACCTGCTCGCGGGCACCGGAGCAGCTCCGCAGGTACGCGCTCACCACCTGGATGCCGCGTTCGCCAACCGGCCTGTCGTGGTTGCCCTCGCGCACGGCAAGCCGGAGATCCACTCCCGCCTGCGGCGGCTTCTTGGCCACACCGATCCCACCCGCGCCGCCCCCGGCACGATCCGTCGCGACCTCAGCGACGACAGCCTGGCCGCCGCACACGCGGAGGACCGGCTCGTGCGGAACCTGGTCCACACCTCAGACGACCCGGACGCCGCGCGCCGTGACTTCGGCACCTGGTTCGGGGCCAGGAACCCACCGACTCCCGACTTCGAGCGGTGCTCCGTCATCCTGTGCAAGCCCGACGCGGTCGAGCGCGGCCTGGTGGATGCCGTCCTCAATCGCATCAGCATCGCGAACTTCACCGTCACCGACCGACGCCCCATCACGGCGCAGGCATGGCAGGCCCACGTCCACTACTGGGACCTGCTCGTGGACGCTGACCATTTCCCCGACCGGGACATCCCCGCGTGCCTCGACGCAGTCTTCGCCAACCAGCCTGTCGCTGTGGCACTCGCACACGGCGAGTCAGGCATCCACGACCGCCTGCGGCAGCTCCTCGGGCACTTCGACCCCCGCCACGCCGCTCCCGGCACCATCCGCCGCGACCTGGGCGACGACAGCCTGGAGGCCGCCATCGCCGAGCAGCGCCTCGTACGGAACCTGGTCCACACCTCAGACGACCCGGACGCCGCACGCCGCGACTTCGGCACCTGGTTCGGCGCCCGAAACAGCGAACTCCTATCGCCTCCCGTCCCGCTCCAGACCATGCCCGCCGACACATGACTCCCCTCACCCGCCCTTTGGAGGGCTCCATGACCGCCCCCGACACAGCACCCCGCCGTGCCCTGCCGATCCTGTCCCCCGAAGCGGTCGGCGGCCTCCAGCCCGCGCTCGCCGACGTGATCGAGTACCGCAAGTCGGGGCTCTCGCTGAACTGGATCATCGGGTGCCCGCTGGAGTGCGGGTACTGCGTCCGGCACCTCTTCGACAACTTCGAGATGAAGGTCCCCCGCCGTCTGATGAGCGACGAGGAGGCCGTCATCCAGCTCCTGGGGCACCCGTACTTCCGTGCCCACAAAACGCCCCTCCAGCTCCTGAACCGTGCCACCGACCCGATGCTGCCCGTCGTGAAACCCCACCTGTTCAACGTGCTGCGGCAGCTGGACGAGCGGGGCCTGACCAACCACGTGCTGATCATCACGCGCTGGAGGGTGACTCCCGAGGACTGCGCCGTCCTCAACAACTTCCGCCATCTGCGCCTGACCGTCCTGGTCACTCACTCCGGCATCGCGGATCCGGCCATCGAGCCGGTGGACTCCACCATCGCAGCGACGAGCCTGCGCACCCTGTACGAGCGCGCCGAGCGATATCGCACCGTCCTGTACTGGCGGCCGATCGTGCCCGGTCTCAACGACCGCGACACGGACATCGCGCGGGCCCGGGAACTGTCGCATCACGCGCACGCCACCGTCTTCACCGGGCTGTTCTTCCGCGAGGAGATCGCCGCGTACTACGAGGCTCACGGTCTTCCGATGCCCTACGAGGAGACTGCCCGGCGAAAGATCCTGCCGGAGGCGGCCGAACAGCGAATACTCGACGCCTTCGAACAGGACGGTTCCTGGGGCGCCTTGTTCCGCAAGACCTCTTGCGGCGTGGCCTACGCCCACGGAGAGGCCGACTACAACGGGCACTACGGCATCCGGGAGCTGTGCGACATCTGCCCGCCCGAGCAGATCGCCAAGTGCCAGGCAGCGTGGGTCAAACCGGGCCTGACGAATGTCACCCAAGAAGCGCGACGGCTCGGCGCCACCGGACCGATCGAGGTCACCGACCGTGCCATCGTCGTCGAGGGACTGGACGAGCCGCCGCGGTACTACCTCCAGCACGGCTTCGGATACCAGTGCCACGACCGCGACAAGCCCCACCACCGCCGCCAGCACGGCCGCGCTCCCATCGGCTGGTAGGCGGGGAACGGAACCACAGCCGCATGAACTTCTCCTCCTGGCCCCCGCTGCTCGTCGTCGACGTCGAGGGCAACGGAACCAACCCGCCTGACCTCGTCGAAGTCGCCGCCCTCCCCGTACGCGGCGGACACCCGGACAAGAGCACGGCGGGCGCGTGGCTGACCAAGCCGCACCGCCCCGTCACGCCCTTCGCCGCGAACATCCACGGCCTGACCAACGAGCGGCTGGAGAACGAGCCGGGCTGGGGGGAGATCGCCGATCAGGTCCACGCTCTCCTGGGCACCGCGTGGGTCTGCGCCCACAACGCGCACGTGGACTACAAGGTCCTCAGCGCACACCTGCCGCGGTGGCGGCCAGCCGGAGTGATCGACACGCTCCGGCTGGCGAAGGCCACCTATCCGGGCCTCGCGAAGTACTCCCTCGACGCCCTGATCAAGCACGTGAAGCCGGACCTGAGCGCGGCTCCCGCCCAGCGTCACCGTGCCACGTTCGACGCCTACGCCACGGCCCAGCTCCTCCTCGGCATGGCCGCCCGCTACGACACCTGGGACCAACTCGTCGCCGCGGCCGTGCCGCCCGGTCTGCCCGGCGCCCCGGAACCAGAAAAGGACCCAACCCTGTGGTGACCTCCAAGCTCGTGCACATAGGGGTGCTCGGAACCCATTCGACCGGCAAGACGACACTGCTGAAGCGGATAGAGACCCAGTTGCGGGCTCACGGCGTGGCAGTGGCCCGCACAGGCCGCATCGCCAAACGAGCCGCTGGTATCGGCCTACCGAAGATGACCCAGCACACCGCAGCATCCACCGAGTGGATCACTGCCCAGGGCATCGCCGACGAGATCGCCGCCGCGACGACCGCTGACGCGGAAGTCGTCCTCGCCGACCGCGCTCCCCTGGACGCCCTCGCCTACCTCCACGCGGCGCTCGAATACCGCGGAGAACACCTCGACCGACTGGAAAGCGAGCGTCTGCGACTCCTCGTGGCAACCCAGTTGCCGAAGTACGACCTGCTCCTGGCCACCGTGCTCGACGAGTCCGTGCCCGTCGACGAGAGCCACACCTACGACGCCCGATACCGACGCCTGGTGGACCGCCACGTACACCAGCTCCTCACCGACGACGCGATTCCGCACCATCGGGTCACCAGCGACCACGACGGCCAGAGCCGCGCCGTCGAGCGTGCCCTGGAACTATGCCTTCGGGGGGCCGTCCTATGAGCCTCACGCCACCGGCCGGCTCACTGACCCACGAGCACGGAGTCCGCACTCCGCTGCGCTGGCTTCGAGCTCACGGCCCTCACGTCGCTCCGATTCCGAGCACGAGCCGACCTCGCCACCTTGACCAGATCGTTGCCGCCGCGGCAGGCGATGTCTGATGCGAACGAGTACAGCAGTCATGCCCATCACCGGTATCAACCCCGCGCATGAGCGGACGACAGCCCCATATGAGAACTGGCGGCCGCCGATCATCGGAGTTTCCCTCCTCATTCCGATAGGTACGGACGCGCTGGTCGTCGCCGACCTCCTCGGCAGCATCATGCTCCCCACCGGACCCGTGCACGACTATCAGACTCCCGAGCAGGCCGCCCTGAATGTTCTGCACGGCCCGGAGGACGGCTGCCCCCTCCTGCGGCGCGCCGCCCTGGCCTGGGTACAGATGCGCCGCAGGAAGGTCATCACCCACGTCTTGGCTACTGCACCGATGACCAAGAGCGACGCCGGGCAGCTCACTTACCACGACCCGCGGGCGGTTGTACGCGTGCTACCCACCCTGCGCATCGTCGACGACCTTCCGGAGCCGGGGCGGCTACGCGTCCTCGTCGGTCTCCAGGCACTCGCCACCGGTGAGACGGGGTACATCGAGGGGGGCGTTGTCCTTCCCTCCCCGCCTCCCGACCTCTTCGAGTGCCCCAGAACCTCACAGCCGATAGCTCCTAACTAAGCGCCACGGCCAACCCTCAACGCCGCGTCCGCCGCCATGGTGCTGGACAGCTGGAAGGTCGAGCCTGACCAGAAGGTCTTGGAGCTGGGGCCGGGGAGTTCCCCGGCGTCAAGCTCGAGGCCCACTGCGTCGGCGAAGGCACGGCGAAGGCACCGACGGATGGACTTCCCCGGAAATCCCACCCGGTTGAGCCCATGTTCCCCCGCCGGTGCCTTCCTGCTACGTCAGCCCACTAACCGAGGCCGGTTGCGTCATCCGCGGCGCCCCACACTGGTCGGATAGGTCAGTTCCAACCAGCACCACGAGCCGACCAGTGAACTTCCCGGTCATCAGCGCGAGCCGACTGGCAACCGAGGCCACAGAGCCCAGGAGGCCATCACCGGGCTCAGAACCAGTCAGTGCACTTCCGGTGTCCCGTAGCGTGGTTCCAGGCGCAGGCACGCATGAGGTGTCCGCCGTCGTAGCGCGGGTCGGTGAACGTGTCCGTCCCGGTCCTGACCTTTACCTCGGGGTGCTTCTCCCAGGTCCTTCCACCGTCGTAGGAACGATCCGTCCAGACAGCGTCGCCGACCCGTGCGTTGGTTATCCGTCCCCAGGCGCAGCGGGTCGAAGTGCTATAGCGCAGCTCGATGTTGATCGAGTCCACCTTCGCGCGCTTCGCGGTGATCGGGTTGTTGTAGTTGCACGCGCTGGCGGCGTCCGCCGTCGGGGCAGCCTCGGCGGAGGCGGACGCAGTTCCGCCCAGGGTCAGCCCTACGCAGGCCCCCGTCAATCCCAGCGCTATGAAGGCCCTCCTGGCCCGGCCCGCTCGCATCTGCGACGTCATCATCAGCGGTTCTCTCCCATCGTCTGGTGCATATGTTCTTGGTGAGCCCTGACCGGCCCGGTGAGCGCGGATCAGGAGGATGCAGCCGCGCCCTCGCTCGGGGCGGCGGATGCTGGGGTACACAAGCCGGCGCGGCGCCAGCAGCCGGGGCGAGCTCTCGCCTCAACCACGGGCTGTCACGGCCGGTTGCCGCGCGTGTTTTGGATCGCCGGCGGCCCGGCGGGGCGCGTTCCATAGTTGTCCCTCCATGCGGTGTGAACTGTGTCCGAGGGCACCCGGCTGCGGGTGCTGTGAGGCAGGGGCAGGCGGTGGAACAACGGGCGCTGAGGCGCCGTCGCGTGAGCGTGGCGTGACGGGCGCCTGCTCTGCGCCCGCTGGGTGGTGCGGAATCGAGTTCAACAGGGCGGAGGTTGTTGCACAGCACGGTCCTGGGCGTGAAACAAAGCAGGTCACGGGAGTGGCATGACTGGATAGCTGCTTCTGCTCACTGCTTCGGCGTGTTCGGATGAGGCGCTGGGACGCACGGCGTACGGAACACAGCGAGCGGGGGCGGGACGTGGGGCGTCCGGAGTCGGACATCGATCCGGAGCAGGGGCCGGTACAGAGGTTCGCGGGGGAGCTGCGCGAGCTGCGCCAGAAAGCGGGCGGGATCACCTATCGGCAGATGGCCCGACAGGTGGAGGTCTCGGTCTCCACCCTGTCGAGAGCAGCTGGCGGGGAGCAGCTACCTTCCCTTTCGGTGGCCCTGGCCTACGTGCGGGCGTGTGGTGGCGACGAAGAGGAGTGGCAGGCGCGCTGGCGGGAAGCCGTCACGGAGCGGGCCCGGGCGAGCACTCCGCTGGTGGACGAGACCGTTTCTGCTCCCTACCGCGGCCTGACCCGATTCGACGTGGGCGATGAAGAGCTCTTCTTCGGCCGGGACGAGGTGGCCAATGCGCTGGCCCGTGCCGTGACGGAGCACCGTGTTGTTGCGCTCTTCGGGCCGTCCGGCAGCGGCAAGTCGTCCCTGCTCCGGGCAGGCCTGGCTCCCCGCCTGCGCAGCCTGCAAGGGCCCAACCGGCCCGCGGCGCTCCGGATCCTCAGCCCGGGCGAGCATCCGCTGCGCACTCACGACGCCGTGTGCGTGCCTGCTCCGGGCCAGGGTGATACCTGGCTGGTTGTCGATCAATTCGAGGAAGTCTTCACCCTCTGCCACGACCCAGATGAGCGGGCTGGCTTCATCGCCCGCCTGCTGGCCGCCACCGAGCCTGGAAGCCGACTGCGTGTCGTCCTGGGCGTGCGCGCCGACTTCTACGGCCACTGCCTGAGCCATCCTGAACTGGCAACAGCCATACGGGAGTCCACTGTGCCGGTGGGGCCCATGGACGCCGACGCGCTACGCGCGGTGATCATCAAACCGGCACAGGCGCGCGGACTGATCGTGGAACGCGCTCTGACCACCCGGCTGACGGAAGAGGCGGCAGGGGAGCCGGGCGGGCTACCGTTGCTGTCCCACGTGCTCCTGGAGACCTGGCGCCGCAGCCGCGGCCGCACCCTGACCGTGGCAGCGTACGAGGCAGCGGGCGGCCTGCACGGAGCGATCGCCCAGACCGCCGAGACCATCCACGCCCAACTCACCTCCACACAGGCGGACCTGGCCCGACTGCTCCTGCTCCGCCTCATCACCCCCGGCGAAGGCGTCCCGGACACCCGCCGCCCCGCACCGCGCCCGGAACTCGACCTCGCCGAGGACAGCGGAGACGTCAACCAGGTCCTGGACCGGTTGGCCCGCGCCCGCCTGATCACCCTCGACAACGGCACAGTGGACCTCGCCCACGAAGCCCTCATCATCGGCTGGCCCCGCCTCCGCGGATGGATCGACGAGGACCGGGAACGTCTGCGATGCCATCGACGGCTCACCGAGGCCGCTCAGGCATGGCAGGAACTCGGCCACGACCCCGGGGCCCTCTACCGTGGAACCCGCCTGGCCACCGCCCACGAGTACTTCCCCCAGGCTCACGACCACCCCGATCTCAACGACGTGGAACGCGAGTTCCTCACGGCCAGCACCACTGCCCGCGACCGGGAGGCGCACGCCGCCGACCGCATCACCCGCAGGCTGCGCCGCCTGACCGCGGCGCTCTCGCTCCTGCTGGTCCTCGCCGTGGCCGCAGGGCTTGTGGCCTGGCATCAGAGCCGCACCAGCAACCAGCAACGTACCCGCGCGGTGGCCGCACAGCAGACGGCCGTTTCCCGGCAGCTCGCCGCACAGTCATCCGCACTCCTGGACACCAACTCCGACCTGGCCTCGCTGCTCGCCATCCATGCCTACCGAACCGCACCGACCACCGAGGCGACCGCGAGCCTCTACGCTGCCGCAGACCTCCCTCTTAAATACCGCCTCTCCGGCTCCGCCCACGTGCTCAGCCCGGACGGACTCACCCTGGCCTCCGTCACTGACAGCCAGGCCGTGCAGCTACGGGACGTGGCGTCCGGCAAGATCCGCCACACCCTCGCCGAACTCGATGAACCCGACGTGACGGTGGTGTTCAGCCCGGACAGCCATACCCTGGCCACCGGCGCCGAGGACGGGACGGTACGCCTGTGGGACGCGGCCAACGGCACACTCCGCCGCACCCTGTCCGGCCGTGACGACCCTGTCGCCCGCATCGCGTTCACTCCGAACGGACGAGCCATCGCCGTCGGCAGCGGCGATGGCTCGGTGAGCCTGTGGGACGTGGCAACTGGCAGACTCCGCCACACCATCACCGCTCACACCAACAACGTCGAGGCGGTGGTGTTCAGTCCGGATGGACGCACCCTGGCCACCAGCAGCGTGGGCCGTTCGGTGCGGTTGTGGGACACCGCCACCGGCAAACCCCTCCGCACCCTGCGTACCCGCGCCGCCCCGTACACGGCGGTGGCCTTCAGCCCCGACGGGCGCACCCTAGCCACCGGCGGCGAGGACAACGGTGCGGTGCGGCTATGGGATATGGCTTCGGACAAGAGCCGCCGTATCCTCACTGATCACACGGGCTCAGTCACGGCGGTGGTGTTCAGTGCGGATGGACGCACTCTGGCGACCGGCGGCAGCGACCGCTC